>NZ_JAHHPQ010000612.1:0-54405 GCF_024606245.1 Endozoicomonas sp. SESOKO2 | reverse complement strand
CAACATGGTTTGGATCGCAGAGGGTGTCCGATATGTTCAGCTTGTCGATGCCCGTTACGCAGACGATGTCACCTGCACGAGCCTCTTCAACATCAACACGCTCCAGACCCAGATGACCCATTACCTTGAGAATTTTGGCATTGCGCTCACTGCCATCGGCACCAAT
Organism: Endozoicomonas sp. SESOKO2; assembly: GCF_024606245.1. NCBI lineage: Bacteria > Pseudomonadati > Pseudomonadota > Gammaproteobacteria > Oceanospirillales > Endozoicomonadaceae > Endozoicomonas > Endozoicomonas sp. SESOKO2. The sequence continues at coordinate 54,239 of NZ_JAHHPQ010000612.1, read as the reverse complement.
CAGACGAATCGGAGTAGAAGGTTTGAGGACACCGCGGGTGATACGGCCAATACCGATAACGCCAAGAAAGCTGCTGTAATCCAGAGCAGAGATTTGCATCTGGAAAGGCGCATCCACATCCACCTTGGGAGAAGGTACATTGTTGACGATCATTTCAAACAGTGGCGTCATATCCTGCGCCATGTTTTCAGGGTCATCACCGGCAATACCGTTCAGTGCAGAAGCATAGATAACCGGAAAATCCAGCTGTTCTTCAGTCGCACCCAGACGATCAAACAGGTCAAAGACTTCATCCATAACCCAGTCAGGCCGGGCTCCGGGACGGTCAATCTTGTTGATAACCACGATGGGGCGCAGACCCTGCTCAAACGCTTTCTGAGTGACAAAGCGGGTCTGAGGCATGGGGCCGTCCACCGCATCCACCAGCAGTAGAACTGAATCCACCATGGACATAACACGTTCGACCTCACCACCGAAGTCGGCGTGCCCTGGCGTGTCCACAATATTAATGTGGTAGTCCTGCCAGTTGATGGCGGTGTTCTTGGCCAGGATGGTAATGCCCCGTTCCTTCTCCTGGTCATTGGAGTCCATGATCCGCTCGGCACCCTGATCCTTGCGGCCCAATGTTCCGGACTGCTGAAGCAGTTTGTCAACCAGCGTTGTTTTCCCGTGGTCAACGTGTGCGATGATGGCAATATTGCGTAACTTTTCTATCACTGTCTTTCTCTCTTGAAATCTTTCAGAGGCGCTGCATCACAGCCTCGATCTTGTCCACATCAACACCCGCCAGGCTGGCGTAGGTGGAACAAAATGCCTGATCCTTAATCAGATACTGAACATCCTGCTCATATCGAGCCAGATGGTGTAAATTCCTGAGCCTTAGCGCTTCTTTCAGAGGACTCCGGCTAAAGCGCATATCGGCAATGTCTATCAGTCCAAGAGCACCGTCGGGCAACTTAAGAATATTGCCCATGTGCAGGGAGCGAAAATAGATACCCTGTTCATGCAGGTGCGCAATATATTGAGCGACCTGCTCTGCCAGAACTCTGGTTCCATCTTCATCCAGAGCAGGAAAAACCTGCCTGAGGGTCCGACCCGGCAATGGCCGATAATGGACAGCCGTGTTTTTATAACTTTCAAGACGGTAGCAGCTTATGATGTCCACCGTTTGAATACCGCGCGCCATGAGTTCGGAGGCATTTCTGACAAACCGTACAGAATATGGCCTCAGCCACGCCGAGCTGATAGTACTTTTAACCCGAAACAGTTTCAGAAAAGTTTTATCTTTCAGCTTCAGAACCTTGTCGCCGAAATGGTCCTGCTCTATCACCTCAGCACCTTCGATCAGAGCTTGATAGGCCGTGGAAGATAACCGCTGTATACCACTCATGTGTGTCGAATACTCATTATTTCCACTATAAAAAAGGCGGCCAATGATACCTTAGCCCGGAAAATTCATAAAGCTGCTTTGATCCGGGTGCAGGCTATATTGCTACTCATGCTCAGTATTCACACTCTCTCTGCTATGTAAGAAACTCAATCGGAGTGTGTACTCGGCAGTAAGGCCGACCTTACAGGGTAACAACACTTCAGATCATTTTCGTGACGTCACGAAAATGATCGAACCGGGTACAATTAAGGAGGGCAACGCAAGGTAGAGCTTTGCTAAAAACGTCATTTTACGGTAAAAACCATGGTTTTAGAGGCACTTTCCATTGAGCCTGCAGCCGGATTCATCCAGAATAGCCCCTCATTTTTTAACTGATTACAGTGGCCATGTCAGAACAAGCCAAGGCGGGGAGTCTGCAGATCTACCTGCGCCTTCTTAGCTATGTGAAGCCCTACTCGGGCTTTTTTGCCCTCAGTTTACTGGGCTATGTCATGTTTGCACTCAGCCAGCCTGCCTTTGCCCGTTTGCTGGAATATTTTGTTGAAGCACTTGAAGGCAGCTTTAACACCATAAACAAGGACCTTGGCAGTGTTCTCCCTGCTTCTATCATGACTTCGGCGGTCCTGATTCCCGTCGTCATGTTATCTATTGCCATATTCAGAGGGATTGGTTCCTTTTTGGGTAATTACTTTCTGGCTAAGGTGTCTTTATCAGTTGTGCACGATCTGCGCTGCCTGATGTTTAACCGAATGATTCAGCTGCCCAACAACTATTTTGACAACAATAACTCCGGTCACCTGATTGCCAGAATCACTTACAACGTGGGTATGGTGACCACCGCAGCCACCGATGCCGTCAAGGTGGTTGTGCGGGAGGGCCTGACTGTTGTTTTCCTGTTCGGATATCTGATCCTGACTAACTGGAAGCTCACTCTGGTATTCATCGGTGTTGCACCCATCATTGCCTTAGTGGTCAGCACGGCCAGCAAACGCTTCCGTAAGCTGAGCTCCAGGATCCAAACCTCCATGGGCGATCTGACCCACGTCAGCTCCGAGTCGATCAATGGCTACCGGGTAGTCAGAGGCTTTGGTGGTGAGAGCTATGAAAGCCACCGTTTCTTTACTGCCAGTGATCGCAATACTCGCCAGGGTCTGAAAATGGTCAAGGCTTCCGCTGTCCATACACCTACCCTTCAGTTTCTGGTAAACAGCGCCCTCGCCATCCTGTTCTTCCTGGTGTTGTGGTTAAAAGGAGATGCAACCACAGCTTCTCTGGTGAGCTTTGTCACTGCCGCTGCGCTGCTGCCAAAACCTATTCGTCAGCTGAGCGAAGTCAATGCCAATATCCAGAAAGGTATTGCCGCGGCAGAAAGCATTTTTGACATGGCTGACCAGCCATGTGAACCCGATAATGGCACCTTTGAGAAGAAAAGAGTTGAAGGCAAGCTGGAGTTTCGAAATCTGGTTTTCAACTATCAAAATGCCGACAAACCCGCTCTGAACAACATTAATCTCGTCGTTAATCCGGGTGAGACAATTGCCCTGGTGGGCCGCTCCGGATCAGGAAAAACCACCCTGGCCAACCTGATTCCCCGTTTCTATTCCCATGAGCAGGGTCAAATCCTGCTGGATGACACACCTATTGATGAATACGGTCTGAAAAACCTCCGTAGTCATATCGCTTTGGTGGACCAGAATGTCACTCTGTTTAATGATACCGTAGCTCGCAATATTGCCTATGGTGACCTGCGGGAAAAAGATGATGCTGACATCCATCTGGCTGCCGAAGCCGCCCATGCCAACGAATTCATCAAAAATATGGCTCAGGGCATGAATACGCTGGTCGGTGAAGATGGCGTGCTGCTCTCGGGTGGTCAGCGTCAACGTTTGGCGATAGCCAGGGCTATTCTGAAAGACGCTCCTGTTCTGATTCTCGACGAGGCGACTTCTGCCCTGGATACCGAATCCGAGCGTCATATTCAGGCGGCGCTGGATGAAGTCATGAAGAATCGAACAACACTGGTCATTGCACATCGGCTCTCCACCATTGAGAATGCAGACCGTATCGTTGTGATGGATAAAGGCGAAATTGTAGAGAGCGGCACCCATGCCGAACTGCTGGCCAAAAAAGGTCATTATGCCAAACTGCACCAGATGCAGTTTCAGGAAGAACAGGAAGAAGCCGTAGAGGTAACACCTCTGGCTTCTTCAAAGCCAGTATAAAACTGAACTCTTTGAAAAAGCGGAGGTCTTGCCATGATTACCCCTAAGGATAATTTCGTGGTAAACCTATCGGAAGCCCGGCCATCTCGCTTGGCAGGATTCTATGATACCCGAGTGGAAAAGACTGAATGAAACTGACTCTGCCACGATTCAATCAAGCCAGGGTACTGGTGATCGGCGATGTCATGCTGGATCGCTACTGGCATGGCGGCACCACCCGAATCTCTCCTGAAGCGCCAGTACCTGTCGTCCGCGTCAACCAGATAGAAGATCGACCCGGTGGTGCTGGCAACGTAGCCCTGAACATTGCCTCTCTGGGCGCTCCAGCCTGGCTGGTAGCCGCTACCGGAGACGATGAAGCAGCCGACTCCCTGCAGACCCGTCTGGAAGCGGCCGGAGTCTACTGCGATTTTGCCCGGCTGAAAAACATTCCTACCATCACTAAGCTCAGGGTCATCAGTCAACATCAGCAGCTGATTCGTCTGGATCAAGAGCAAGCTTTCTCCAGTCTGAGCAGTGATATTCTGGAAGAAAAAGTAGCGAACCTGTTAAAAAACATGGGAGCAGTCATTCTTTCCGATTACAACAAGGGCACTCTCCAGAACCACCAGCAGCTAATCAAAATGGCACGTACAAAAGGCATTCCGGTAGTTGTTGACCCCAAAGGTACCGACTTTAAGCGTTATCGTGGTGCTACGCTCATTACCCCTAACCTGCATGAGTTTGAAACCGTTGTCGGCCACTGCAAAGACGAGCATGAGCTGATCACCAAAGGTCATCAGTTATTGGACGAGTTGGAGCTTGAGGCCATGTTGATCACCCGCAGTGAGCATGGCATGACCCTGATTCGCAGAGACGAACAGGAACTGCACCTGCCAGCCAGAGCCCGTGAAGTCTTTGATGTGACCGGTGCCGGAGATACCGTTATTTCCACCTTGGCTACCGCACTTGCAGCCGGGGCTGAACTACCCAAAGCAGCCGCTCTGGCTAATATTGCCGCAGGCCTTGTGGTCGCCAAGCTGGGTACAGCAACGGTCAGCATGCCCGAGTTACGCCGTGAGGTGAACAGAGAACTGGGAGCAGAGCGCGGCGTTATAACCCCTGATCAGCTTAAGATTGCCCTCGAAGATGCCCGGGCCCATGGCGAAAAGATCGTCTTCACCAATGGTTGCTTCGACATTATTCATGCTGGCCACGTGGGCTATCTGGAGCAGGCCAGAAAGCAGGGTGACAGGCTGGTACTGGCGATCAACAGCGATGCTTCGGTAAAAAGGTTGAAAGGTGAAGGCCGCCCCATCAACTCAGAAGATCGCAGAATGGCCGTACTCGCAGGCCTTGAAGCAGTGGACTGGGTGGTATGCTTTGAAGAAGATACCCCTGAAAAGCTGCTCAAAATGGTGAAACCGGACGTTCTGGTCAAAGGCGGTGACTACAGCATCGATGAAGTGGTCGGTGCCCCAATCGTCTACGAATACGGTGGTGATGTGAAGGTTCTGGCGTTCCTGGATAACTGTTCAACGACGGCTATTGTTGAAAAAATCAGGAAGGACAAGACTTCTGAAGAAACCGCCTGATGCTTTCACGCTCAACTTTCACCGTAATATAATGGCATTGCCGTCAACTTTTCGACAGTTGGCGGCCATCTTCCCTAAAATCCGAGGACAATCATTTACCCGAACTTTGCCCTCTATAATAAGTTGAAAGCACTCAAAGATTCAGGGATAGAGTAATGGGTATTATCAGCGGCGGTGAAAAGGTTTCTATCAGCCCGACGTGGTCTGAACATGGTCAACAGAACGTTAATAAACCTGTTAATAAACCTGAGGGACGCCACAAGGGCGTCTCAGTCTCCTCCATGGAAAACACGGTTCCTCAAAACGGGAAAGGCAAAAAGCTTCCAAAAAAAAGCCTCTTCTCCCGCCGCATAAGCAACCCTGACAAAGCCGCGGCTAAAGAGAGAAAAGCCACAGAGAAAAAAGCCATCAAAGCGTTTAAATTAGCCCTGAATGATCTCAAAAAAGCGGTAAACAGCAAAGAAAGCAGTCATGACTCAGTATTGAGAGTCATTGCTAAACACGTCAAAAACCAGAGCGAACTGGAAGACCTGCTGGCAAATCTTACCAGCAAATCCGGACAGGAACCCTTGAAACCACACGTTAAAGAGGCTTTCAAAAAAGTTGGCTTTACCATGATGGTTCGGAATGCACGAGATGACGCTCATCAGCCCTTAAAACAGGCACCAGACCTCGGTCAGTCTTTCAGAGAGGGGCTGGATAAAAGCATGGAAAAGCTCAGATCTCAGCGAGAACAACTTGCCGGTAGCACTTATCCTGACTCTATCAAACACCAGCTAAACACTCAGCCTGCGCTGGCCTCATGTTTGGTGGATGAACTCCCGAACACAAGGGGATATGCGCCTTCTGGCAGTCCACACCCTATCAATCAGGCTCAGATCATTCTTACCTGCCAATGCTTTGAGCAAGCTCATAAAATTAAGCAAGATCTGGAAAGGGCTTTAAAGTACCCGCAACAACTTCCAGCTGAGACAAAAGACAAAATCGAGAGCTCATTAAATGAGATTCAGGAGATTTTAAAAGCGACGCCAAAAGAGCTCGAGAAACTGGAGAAAAATCACGTTATGAAGGGAGAGGGCCCTTTCCTTAATACAAAATACCAACAGTATATAGAGGAAAGAAGTCAGGAAAACACGATCCGACCTCAAACGGAAGCCAAAGCAGCTCCAGAGAAACGTAAAAAAAGAGTCGCACCCGCCATTCCTTTCCAGGCTTCCCTTGCGGCCCTGAAAAAAGAAAAGCCAGAACGGACGAACGAAGCAGATTTATTACAGAACTACCTGAACGAACTGCTGGCTTTCAGTAATTCACCCGATTTAGTCAACCTGTTAGGTAAAGAGTTCTCCACTCACATCGACGCAGAATGGAGTTTTGACGAATATGCCTCTCTGTGTCAGTACGCTGCTGAAGCCATTGCCGACACCCCATCGCTCACCCCTGTTAAAGCGATGGATGTGGCGTATGGAAAGCTGGGAACCCCTCGCTAACTTAACTGAACCGGCGAAGACTCAGCTTTTAAGATGCCTGATTGTTGAGATGCCTGATGACTCTGGCGCACATCTCGGCATTACTCTTTAAATGCCCGGAATGAATGGTGCCAATCACTGCCGCCGAAGTAGCAGGATGAGAAAAAACCAACTCCATACTTTTTTGCACCGGATCCTCACCTTCCAGACAGGCATGACCACTGGCCAGCGCCTTCTTGATCAAAATGCCCTTACGGTTCTCCAGGGCGTAATCAAGAACCGGTTTCTCAGCCTGCTCCTTCAGGTTATAAGTCACCATGGCCATATCCGACCTTTCCAGAGCCATAATGCCGCCTTCAACGGTTTTGGTGGACATGCCTGACGCCAGAATCTTGCCTTCTTTTTTCAATGCTTCCAACACTTCCAGACAGCCATACTGCTGAATAATATTGACGTCATCACCATTGGAGTGGACCAGTACCATTTCAATCCGATCGGTATTCAGCCGTTTCAGACTTCTCTCGATGCTGAAACGAATGTGCTCCGGTGTGAAATCAAAATGAGACTCACCGTTCTCAAACTCCTCGCCGACCTTACTGCAAATAACCCAGTTGTCTCTCTGACCTTTTAGCAATGCCCCCAATCGCTCTTCGCTGTTCCCGTACGCAGGCGCTGTGTCCAGCAGATTAACACCCAAAGATTGAGCCAGTTTCAGTAATTCTCTAGCCTCGCGATCATCTGGAATCTTGAATCCGGATGGGTATTTCACCCCCTGATCTCTACCCAGCTTCACGGTTCCGAAACCTATGGGAGAAACCGCAATATCGGTGCCGGCCATCGTTCTTGTCTCAAGCCTGTCATCAGTCATGATCGGAAAATGCCCCACTCCAGAATGGTTCGCAGATATCAGGATGCTGAACATCCTCTGGCAAAACAAAACCTTGATTGCCAGATGGGGAAAGTTCCTGTCTGTTCAACACTTTAATGACCTCGTCTGATAGGTTGGGTGCCAACGCCAGCTTGGTCGGCCAGGAGACAATGCCGTTTTCCACATCATGAATGAAAGCGGCATCCGGTCTCAGTAGTTTGGTCTGCCTGGGTTCAGCCCGGTTTACAAACAAGGTCGCCCATTGAGCATCATCCAGATTAACCCATGGCAATAATGCTGCCAGCTCACTTCGGGCCACCCGGATCTGTTCTTCTGGTGTGCGCTTCATCCCGTCTTCTGCAATTTCACCACCCAGATACCAAACCCAGTGATCTTCTCCATCCGGATGGCTGGTTACCGTCATTCTTGGAACAGGTTTGGTACCCAGACAGTGTGCAAAGAGCGGCTCAGGATGACGATGCCGAACCATCACCATATGGAGCGGCCTTCTCTGCATTTCTGGCTGAGAAAGCCCCCAGAGCGTCATCAGATCCTCGGTGCCTTCACCCGCTGCGGTAACAAACTTGCGCGCCTTGATGTGAAAGGTTTTACCTCCAACTATATGTTCAATGAAAGCTATTTTCTTACCTTCAGTGACAATACGGGTGTTTTCTGACCAGTCCACCTTGAGAATCCGCTCCTTAAGACCGTTTACCAGCGCCTTGATAACCGTACGGATATCCAGCACGATCTCATTGAGCTGGTAGACTTTGCCCCGAAACCCTTCATGGCGAAAAATATCCGGAAAATCTGCCGTTTTCTTCAGCTGCTCCACCCGGCCCCGCAGTGCTTTGCTGGCAAAAAACGTAGTAAGCCTGGAGCCTACATCGCCGGGAGACCAGAGATACTGAGACTGAGAGAGTATAGCCGCTCCCGACAGGTCGACCTCGCCTTCTCCCCTGAGCGCCCGGCGCCAGCGATCTGGCATGCCAGCAATACACTCGGCCGACTTGGTCAGGGTGCCGGTCAGAGTGTACTTGGTTCCGCCATGAACGATCCCCTGAGACTTGATAGTCTGACCTCCACCGAGAGTGGCATTTTCCAGAAGAAGTACTTTATAGCCTTGCTGATTGAGGGTATTGAACAGCCAGAGACCGGCAATGCCTCCGCCAATTACGACAACATCTGTTTCTATGGTCTGAGTCATATAGAGTGGATCAGAGAGTAAGACAGGAAAAATAGAGAGCCAGCAGTATACGCCTCATCTCCTTCAGACACCAACATCGCCTGAAGCCTCTGAAAAAGTTCATGATTATGCAGACAGCTATATAGAAAAAGAGGCTCTGGCAAGTGGCTAATGGATGACGTTTTCTAACTCAACCCTATGTTAGAATCGAGTGCAAACTTTATGAATATGACAATAATATGAACCATCCCTGTGAGTGCTTCCCTCTGGGTGACTCGGCTCTGCTGCTATGTTTTGGTGACCGGATCAGTCCCAAAATAAACTTGATCGTCCATACAGCAGCAAAACAACTTCTCGAATTGGCCTATCCTGAAATCATTGAGATGGTACCAGCTTACACAACTCTGACCATCTATTATGACCCGTGCCGGATTCAATCAGCGACACCTTATGAAGCTTTAAAAGAAAAAATGCTCAACACCCTGAAAATACTCAAGGTGGATGACACCAGTGCCGGGAATCATGTCGAAATACCGGTCTGCTATGAAAGTGACTTTGCTCCGGATCTGGAGCGGGTGGCTAAACATTGTCGTTTGAGTCCTGAGGAAGTGATTGATCGCCACACTTCAGCTACCTATGACGTTTACTTTCTTGGCTTTACTCCGGGTTTTCCTTATCTGGGTGGAATGGACAAAAAGCTAACGACTCCCAGACTTGATCATCCACGCCTGACGATACCGGCTGGCTCCGTTGGCATTGCCGGTGAGCAAACGGGTATCTACCCTCTTTCTACTCCCGGAGGCTGGCAGCTGATAGGCCATACCCCTATTCCTTTGGTGGACTTCAGTAACGACTCGCCCACGCTGCTCAAACCAGGCGACAGAGTAAAGTTCACCGCCATTTCCTTCAAGGAACATCAGGAAATGGAGGCGCAAAGGTGAGCCTGATCATCAAACAACCCGGAATGCTGACCACCCTTCAGGACCTGGGTAGATACGGCCTTCGAAATTTGGGCTTCTCAACCGCTGGAGCCATGGACACTCTCGCAGCCAGAGTCACTAACCTGATATTGGGTAACCCGGAAAATGCTCCGGTGCTGGAATTCACCCTGACCGGACCCACTCTGGAATTTAATAAACCCACGATAATCTGTCTCAGTGGAGGAAGCGCTGATGCCACTGTAGGTAATCATTTCGTCGCCCCCAACTGCGTAACCCCCATTAAAGCAGGGCAAACGCTGAAGATTTCTGGTCTCAAGACAGGCTGCCGAGGCTACCTGGGGGTTAAAAATGGCTTTCAGGCCCTTGAAGTTCTGGGAAGTTGCAGTACCCATCTGGCAGCTGGCATCGGTGGCCTTAGCGGCCGTGCACTCAAAGAGAATGACCGGCTTGGCTTTAACAGCTGTTCAGCAAAGAAAGGTTTCCAGCCTGATATCGCTGTGGGCCGTGAGTTTACGCAGTATCTTGAGAATCAGGCAGACAGTCAGCCTGTTCGTTTTATCCGGGGTCCACAAGCGTCTTGGTTCTCCAGACAAAGTCTGCATCACTTTTATAGCCAAAGTTACTCTGTCCACCCGGATTCTGACCGGATGGGCTATCGTCTGTGTGGTCAAAAGATCGAAAGCAGCTATTCTGAAAACCTGATCACAGAGGGGACAACCACTGGCTCCATACAGGTCCCTCCAGATGGCCAACCCATTATTCTAATGAGTGATTGTCAGCCCACTGGCGGTTATCCCAAAATCGGGAATATTATCTCAGCTGACTTACCCAGAGTCGCACAACTAAAGCCCTCGGACACAGTGACTTTTCAGGAAGTCTCTGTTAGAGAGGCTCAACGGGAACTGATAGAACAGAGAATCAACCTGAATCGTCTGGCCATTGCTGCTGAACATTACTGGAATCACAATCAAGATGAATACTGATAACACTCCGACACTGGATCTGAACTGCGACATGGGTGAAAGCTTTGGCCATTATTCGCTGGGAAACGATGCCGGAATCATGCCGTATATCAGTTCTGCTAACATTGCCTGCGGCTTTCATGGAGGTGATCCGAATATCATGGCCAACACAGTAAAGCTGGCTTTGGAACACAATGTCGCTGTCGGCGCTCACCCCGGATTACCGGATCTTCAGGGCTTTGGTCGCAGAAACATGGACATCAGCCCTGAGGACGCCTACGCCCTGACGCTTTACCAAACAGGCGCATTGAGTGCCTTTGTAACAGCACAAGGCGGTCGGCTTCACCATGTAAAACCTCACGGCGCTCTGTACAATATGGCCTCACGGGACTCTGGCCTTGCCAAAGCGATAGCCGAAGCAGTTTATCAATTTAATCCAGAACTGATTCTTTATGGATTAGCTGGCAGCTGCCTTATATCTCAGGCTCAAGCCATTGGCCTGATGACCGCCAGCGAAGTCTTTGCCGACCGCAGCTATCAGAGTAATGGTCAGCTAACCCCCAGAGATCAGGCCGGAGCAATGATTGAGGACGAGCAAAAGTCCCTCGACCAAATCAGAGAGATGGTGTTGCACAAACAAGTAACTTCAGTGGATGGTCAGACAGTGGCTATCAAGGCCGAAACTTTGTGCATTCATGGCGATGGTCCCCGGGCTCTGGACTTTGTCCGGGGCTGTGAACGATTTCTGCGGGCACAGGGCATCACAATTCAAACGATTCAGGTGCAGTAGTGAATATTTCTTTCCAAGCCTCGTTGCCCTTTCAGGGTCTCTTTTCGCCACTTCCCGGAGTGGTAGCAAGGACGATTGCTTTGCTCGATGGCTTTCCAGCCAAAGTAGCGCCCTACCGGCCTGTCTGCTGACCATACTCAAGGAAGGTGAACAGAGAACCAGTGCTCACGGACTGCGACAAAAGGTTCTTAAGGCCCAGGCCGATTGCCTGGGAACGCCCATTATTTAAATCATCTGCAGGGTTGGCACTAAGAACCAGGATGCCTGGACGCTGTGTTTATACTTATCCATTAATAGGGTTAAGGTGTTGCAAGAAAACAGGCGGATCTTTTTGTCAATCCTCTCTTTAGTGCTGCTACTCAGGGTAATAGCCATGACTCCTGAGCCGCTCATATACAGGGCGAGGGCGTTGCAACAGCCTCTTTTAAACGAGGGGATGAATCACTCAGGCCATAGATTCAACAATATGGCCAGAGAGGCTATGACCCCCAAAGCATTAGTCACTGGGGTTGTATCCGCTGATGAACTAGAAACCAGGTTGATACTGAAAGTCGCATTGGTAGTCGCATTGATAATAGAAGCAGAGGACTGAGGGTCTGTCATGCAAACAGCTGAGTCAAAGTAGAACTGACCCTCAACGTTGTTCAGTCCAGTCAAAGCAGTGGCTTTGGAATCATTGATAGGAGTCCAGCTATTCACGATCTGGCAAAGTGACGGTGCACTGGTCGTTTTCGGGCCGACGGTTGAACTCACAGACCTCGGGCACTCATCTGCCAGTGGCAATGGATCAACGGCTTTCAGGGGGAAATATTCGTTGTCTACTTTCCACAAAGTCATTCCCCGAAAGTGGTTACAGGTCAGTGCCAGATCAAGCTTGTAATAGATAGTTAAAGCTGTCGTTGTGACGTAGATATTGTTACCAGCCAGATTAATGAGAGGAGCTTTTCTATAGGCAAACACGGAAAGACCTTTTAAAACGACCCCACCCCTTCGGGTTTCAATTCCTGTACGAATTTCGCTATGTGTCTTGCCTTTATTGTCAATATCAACAGTGTTTCTGAAGATATTAATATTGCTTCCGGATCCAATTGAAATCTGAGCCAATTCCGAGATTTTGCCCCGGAATTTGTTCTCAATTATTTCGAGCTTATTTGACAGGTTATTGATGTTGCGAAAATTAATGAATATTGCTTCCTCGGGAATCATACTGAGTTTTGTCGTGCGGATGATTTCACCAATGACCTCGTTATTAGCGAAACGTAAGCCCGGGCCCGTGTGCGAATCATTGGTGGATGCATCCAGATTCGCAGAGCAATTAATGTTAACTGCGGCCCAGACAGGGAGATAAAAAACGTTGTTCTCTATAGATAATGTCCGGTTATAGCAGTTTGTGTGAATAATAGCGTCAGTTAGAGTGTCGGGATTAACTCCAGTTGGCCGGAAAGTAATATGTTTTATATGATTGTCTCCTGTTTCTCCAGAATTGAATTTGCGACTGTATCCAACTCCAACCCCGATCATATATCTATTTGTAAATTTATCATGAAGCTTGATAACAATTTCAAAACCTTCATCAGCAGCCCCGATGATGTCCTGGCCGCTCTTCAAAGCTATTGCACTGGCAATAAGATATTCAATAGTGGGCTTACCTGTCACAGGGGTAACGGTTGGAGCAGTTGTTTTGGAGGAAAGCAAGATAACAGTGTTATCAGGAATCTGTTTTATCAACTCACTTAAATCATCTGCAGGGTTGGCAGTGAGAACAACGCACTGTCGTCCGCTAACAAGATCACGGTATTGGTTAAGCCGTTGTTCAACCCCCGTCGTTTGATCTCTGAGAGAGCTGCATAATTCTGTTGGAATGGGAGGTGCAGTAGCAGGAGTTGCAGTAGTAGGAGCTGCAGTTGACGATTGAGCTGCGGCTGTCGGTTGAACAGTGATTGTAGATTGAGTCGCGTTTTGAGCCTGAAGGTTCAGGGCAAGTAACAGAAATACAGGAACGATGAACAGGGACGGATGGTGCTGCAACTTAATCATTTTCAGGACTCCCCGGAAAAGTCGATTGGAAGCCTAGACGCTGTGTTTATAATTATCCATTAATATGATTAAGGTGTTGCAAGAAAATAGATGGATCTTTCTGTCTAATCTCTCTTTAGTGCTGTTGCTCAGGGTGCAACAGACTCTTTAAACCGAGGCGATGAATCAGCTCAGGTTATAGTTGCAACAATATGGCCAGAGTGGCTATGACCCCCAAACCATTGTTCACTGCGGTTGTACCCGCTGATGAACTGGAAACCGGACTGTTACTGAAAGTCATATTGATAATGAAATCAGAGGACTGAGGGTCTCAGGGTCAGGAGAGTTGGGGTGGATCATATATGACACCAGCTTTTTAACCCGTTTCATTGGTTCCCTCATAAGCAACCCTGTTAAATGCCCTGGAGCGCAGTATGCTGGCCATTTTGCCCAGGGCTGGATTGGGGTAACTGTCCTGAAGACGCTCCAGAACATGCGTAAGTACAATGCCTGATACGGAATCGAGCTTTGGCTCTGAAGATTCAAGGGCCGCCAATACATTAATGCGCATCATTGCCATCAATGCACGATCAGGGCCAGCAGCCTGACCAACTGCCAGGTTGAGTTCGTCAATCATCATGGTAGTAAGTTGCCTGCTGTGCACCGGCTCACCTGAAGCCAGTATGGGAGAATCGTAAGACAGCAGGGTTGACGGGGCAGTGTCCATAGGGCTGATCAAGTCAACCACATAAACCCAGTCTTTCGTTGTATACCCTTCTTTTGAACAAAGAATGAGGTTGCAGAAATAACATTTTGTGCCGTAATAAAACGCCTCACCAATGTTAGTCATAAGCAGCTTACATTTCTCAGGCAAGTCACCGCGTGAAAGGGCAGCTTCCTCCAGACGATGATAGAACCGTTCTTTGATCTCACTGAATTGCTCTTTATTAAGTACCAAAAGATCTGTATCCCTTGGCATGACTGAGCGCTCAACAACTCCCCGGGATATTTCGCCCGGTAACAGATCATTGCCGGATACCCCATTTAATGCCTCGCTTCCCCAAAGTGACTGGACCTGCGTCTGATAAGCACGGCTTCCCAAATATACCACAGGCTTATTTTCACGATTCAACGCCTGTACTTCGCTGGCGATTTGCTCATGAAAATAAGCTCTTGTATTGAGAATATCCGGAGTATCTCCAGTAACAGATGTCTTTGCGGCAAAATCTGCCAGAGTATAACGGTTATTACTGGAGTTTTCTTTAGATCGGCCATTTTTAATCTGGCCTGGATTCGGTTTATGACTACCACCGGTTTTGACTAATGATAGTTTTTTAGAGTTATTTAGATCTTTTAAGTGGCCTGTTATGAAAGCAATATTTTTTTTCAATTTCTTCCCACAACTGACGGTAGCCTGTTCAAGCTTGAGAATGGTTGGAAATTCATTTTTGAGGATATCGATCCGTTTACCGCTAACGAGGACAAGAGCAGAATTCAAACGCTGAAGCTGTTGCAAACTGTAGTATAAAGTAGCATGAATCGACTCGAACAGCGCAATTTTCAGGCAAATATCTTGTTCATTAATGACGTGTTCTCTGATGTTGTTCAATTGCCTGAAAGCGTCTTTGAAACAGGTTTTGATGTTTTGGTTGATCTTATCAAATTGATCAATTTTCTCTTTAATCCCGGAATCATTCGCTTTGATTTTTTCTTTCCATTTCTCTTTGCTCATCTTAAGCGAGCGCGATGAATCACTGGTATGAATGCATGTAAGGCAGGCCTCGAGATCATTGAATATTGAAGCGCATTGAGAAACATGCTCAACGAGCATTGCACAGTAATAACTGCAGTGGAAGAACGTCAGCAATAATTCGGTGTGCCGCGATTTTACATTGTTTTCAAAAATATTAATGAGCCGTTCACAGGACTCTCTGTCCAGTTCTGAGATGTTAATGTCTGAATTGTATGCATCGCACTCTTTATTAATGAGTTTTAAAATATCATTATTCTGGATAAGTATTTGTGTCAGCTGGGATTTCAGGTATTCAGGAAGCTGCTGCGGATTGTCATTTGTTATCCCATCCGTGGTGGCATGTTGCATGATGACTTTTCTGGCCTCATGAATGCTATTCCTGATGGCGATCGCTTGATTATTGGTCAGAATCTGTAACCTATGCCAGGCGAGAGATAAACGACGACGGTATTTAAAGGTTTTCATTCCATCACTGGTCAATAAGCCAAGCTCCTGCAACTGATCTGCCCATGGATCCAGAACATCCAGTATTTGTTTCAGCTCCTCCGTCTTCATTACCTTTATTAACGGTGACTGGTTCTCAGTGGCACTCTCCTTGTGAGCAAGAAGGGTACTCAGGTAAGTAGAAGCAGCTTCAAGCCCAAGGATGAAATACATACTAAGTGGGTTGGGTCGGGATTGTGTATATTCTTTAACATCTTTATGCCAGCTTTCGATGTTGATTCCTGCTGTATTATTATCTTTAAGAGCTTGAATAACTGGCTCCAGTGAATACTCGTTATGGAAAACTATTCGAGTGGTTGCTTCAAAAGCCTTATCGGCTTCATCCCACCGTCCTGATAATACAGCTGCATGGAATAACTCTGCACAAAATAGATGTTGCCCAATCGCCTGTTGGTCAACGCACACTGGTTGGAATGTGTGATCATCCCCTTCTTCCCTGTATCGATCTATTGAGCTGAAAAGGCTTCCAGAAGCGATATTCAAGATATCTTGAGAATCTTCCCTGTTCAGGACTTCCAATGAACCCGTGGCAATGACAGTGAGCAGATTGCTGACCCCTTCACTCAGGATGTTAGACTCACGTAGCTTAAGTTCGGGGCATTCCCGAGGGGGTGCATGCAAAATTGAATGGTACTTCCTTGGTTCTACCGGTGCCCGAAGGGCGATATGGCTGTTGAAATCAGCGTATCTTATCATGCTCTCTACAACAGAGCGGACATATGACAAATGGCAAACAATAGATTCGCTCAGAAAACTGTTTGATTGCTGGCCCGGGGAATCAGCCATGGAGGCCCATCGACATAACATTCTATCGAGAACACGATAGTGCCTGGCGAGCCACACTGCTACGTTACACATATCATCGCTCAAAAAAAGCCGTTTGGACAATACGGCATATTGACTTCTGTTAGCCAATTTTCTTGCGTTATACCAATCGACCAGTTTGTATGAACTGTCTTTGAATACCTGATATTTATTAGCAAGACGCTTGAGCAAAGCCAGTCTGTTGTAGATTAAGCTATGGAACTGAGGACCATCTGTATCAAGAAACGTTCTATCAAAAAACTCTTGATCAAGTTTCGTTGTAAATTCGAGTAATTCACGCTTGAAGCTTTGGACAGCCGCTATCGTAATTTCTTGAGAAGGTGGGGACGGTGCTCCGTGGAAACAAGGCAGAGTATCCAAAATGATTTCATCACGCAGAGGCTTCAGGAGAATGTTTAAGGCAGGACTGCAGGCTGCTGAGTCCTCCGGCAAGCTCTGGTCAGAAGCTGATGTCAAATCAGGTGTATGATAGGTTTTTTCTACTGAACTGGTCGCAGCCTGTCTTTCTGTTAGAGAAAAATCGCTGGGTTCGGAGTATGCCGGGTCATTGGTTTTATCAATGCACGCTAAATGAGACTCTGGATTTATTGCAGAAGCCCTGGCAGTAGTTGAGTCTGCGTCCGCCAGTCTTTCTGAGCAGTCCTGAGTGGCGGTGCATCCTTCAGGGTCAGGCTGCTGGTAAGAAGGCGGAGCATAAGTGTTCTTGATATTTTGCATAATTGTTGCCTGATTCGAGTAATCATTATTTAAAGAACGGCATGTTCTATTGAGACATAATTACGCTGACTTAGTTCCCCGAAATTAATTACACTCGCTCCTCAAGGAGTAAAAATTTGGGAGTGAGTTCTATCTTTTTTAACATATTCAAGACCTTACACGGGTTATGATAGTTTCGAAACTTAAGATAATAAAAGTGGTCACATCACTGCAGCAAACCGGCTGACCAGAATGCAGCCTCCCAAAAGCCACTTGCTTTTAGCCCCTGAGTCCGGCATGTTGTGCAGGCTTTTCTCACCCTCATCAGTATAAGTTGCATAAGGGGATATCTATGCGCTCTCTTTTAAACGATTTTTTCAGCCTCTATGAGCGCTCAATGTATCATCGCCCATGGTTAAACAGATTCCTGGCGTCGACCCTCAGCTTTTTCATGGTCGCATCGGTCTCAGCTGCTGGATCCAAAGCTGAACAGGCCACCCTTCAGTTACCAGCCAAATCTGAGTTACTGGTTCTTGACGGTACCAATGCCAGAGACCTCGACTTCAAGGTGGAAGCTAACAAGCCCATTCCTCTGACCGATGAACGCCATCAGATTGTTTTTCAATTATCTGATGTCGTCACTAATGGCGGGGACCGGACGCGCTTCACCTCCAAACCTTTTGTTCTGACCTTCCATCCAGCAGTTGGCAAGCAATACACTATTGATACACCCGAACTGAGAAACATGCGTCAGGCAGAAGCGATCAACGATGACCCCACCAGCAAGATTTCATTGAAGGATGCAAAAGGCGAAGCCGTTCCTTTTAAATTTGCCATTCTGCCCAGCAAGGGTATCCAGCTCGGTCGCAACTATGCGGCAGACGTCCAAAAGTTTAATCGTTCTGACAGCCCGGCAGCGGCCAGTGAATTTTCAGGTTTGGGTGTCTTTGCAGAGCAAACCACGGGCTTTGCCAATGCAACTCAGAATGAGGAGATCTATGGTTCTGCTGCCAATCAAAATGACGATGCCAATATGAGCGCCAGCATGTTGCGCTACTGGTTTGAAAAAGCCGATCCGAAAACGCGGAAGGCGTTCGTCAACTGGGCCCGGGAACAAGTCAGCCAGTGAGACTCGACAAATTTCTTTGTAAAAGCACCGAACTGACCCGCTCAGAAAGCAAAAGACTTCTGAAAACCGGGTCGGTGAGTGTGGAGGGTGTTATCGTCAAAAATCCGGCCTGTAAGGTTACTGACGATGCTGAGATTCTTCTGGATGGCGCACCGCTGACGCTGGTGGGATCTCGTTACATCATGCTCAACAAACCGGTGGATACCATTTGTTCGACACACTCAGGAACAAGAGCCGAACTGTATCCATCCGTTATTGATCTGCTGGATGTCATCAAATCAGATCGTCTCAGGATAGCCGGTCGGCTGGATGTGGATACCACAGGGCTGGTGCTGATTACAGACGACGGCCAGTGGTCTCATAAAATCACATCACCGGTTAAAAAGTGTGGAAAACGTTATCGGGTAGAACTAGCCATGCCCCCGGATCAGTCTGCCATCGAACAGTTTGCACAAGGTATTCAGTTGCAAGGGGAGAAAAAACGGACCCGACCGGCGCAGCTTGAATTTATTTCTCATCAGGAAGTACTGTTGACGATTCATGAAGGCAAGTACCATCAAGTCAAACGCATGTTTGCAGCTCTGGGTAATCGTGTAACGGCCCTGCATAGGGAACAGATAGGCTCTATCACTCTCGACCCTGATCTGGAAGCGGGTGAGTGGCGCTATCTGACTGAAGACGAGATCAATTCCGTTCAGGAAGTCACCAGCTGACCTCTGTTAAAGGTGGAAGTAGCTGGAGCCATACCCACGGAAGGGTCAATTCTGTTGCCTGCCACTTTTGCGATCGTTGCCATCATTGCCAGGTGATGGATCAGATGGCTGCTGGCAAAGATCAACTCCCTTCCCAGTGTGGATTTCAATCGCACGCTGCTGCTTGCTGACAAAAGTACTTCAGTTTTCATTACAACCTCTAATGCCAGATCTTCGGCTTTCAATGCTTGCAACCATTGCAGCAAATCTTTCAACTCTGCCAGTCCCGCATTTTTTTCATGCTCCAGCAAAAGCCCCCTGCGTCTAATATCATAATCCACCAATTCGTCAGAAGAAGAACGGACAGCTTCATACAGATCCAGAACATGACGCAAGTGCTGGCCGATTGTGCTTTGAAAAAGGCCTGAATCACTGAAACGGTAATCATTAGCACTCATACCAGAAACAAAACCGATCATCTGCTCAACCGCTTCCTGATTGCCCAGCAGTACCTGCTCAAAATCACTACGCATGGTAAGAATCCCCTTTTTTCTCAATATCTATTGCGTTTTTTTTCAAGACAATATTTTTTCATTCATGGCGGCTCTATCCGCCCTGACAGTCCCGCTCTGCCAGCTGTAGCGGAAATAAACCAAAGCTAAAATGGAGGCAATAAAGTACACAGCCTGAAGCGCTTCCAGAGGTGGCTTTACCTGATGCAGAAACAGAGCTGTGACCATAAACAACAGAGCCACGCCCAATTGAGAGCAGTAACTTTTCAGTAAAAGGTAGGCATGGGTATTCGTTTTATCCGAACGATCAAAGAACACTTTGTTGAATGACAACCGGAACAGACTGGTCAGAAAAGCAATTACAAGAATGACTGCATATTGCTGCTGTGTTGACAATGTCTCATCGACCACCCCCCTCAGCAGCCAGCTGAAAGCGTAGAGAATAATGGCTAACCGAAACAGTCGGATAGCTGCCATCCGGTCAATAAAAGTTTGTACCAGCTTGAACAGGACAGCCACTGCAATCGCCAGAACCACCATCATCCCACCCAGCTCAAGCAGACTTTCCCTGTTGATGAAATAGAGTGACAGGGTCCAGAAATAACTTTCCAGAAAAAGAAACAGACCATCCGCAAAAAACACCCCACGGGAGCCAAAACTGTCACGAAATCGAAACACTTCTGTGAATCGGGTTAGCGGAGCAGAAAACGCTCGGTCGATTTCAACCACCACCTTCTTTTTCAGGGTGCGGGCAACACCGACTGATGAAATCAGCGCGCTGAGCATAAACAGAATTGAGAAACTTGACTGTTCCAGCAAAACTGCACCCGCCACAATGCCTATTTTAAGCATCACAGCGACCAATATCTGGAAGTTGCCAAAGTGTTGACCGGAATTCCAGCTATGGCTGATGGATTTGAACAACAGTCGTTGAGCCATCCAGTAGAAACAGCCATAAATACCATTCAGAATGGCCAGCAGAATGAGCCCTGTGACTCCGCTCCCTGCTTGCTGCTGAAAGAAAAGTAATCCTGCTACCAGCAGAAGCTCAGTCAAAAACGAGGCCCTGACAGCCCAGACACTCCCTTTGCCAGATCTCAGGTTTTCCCAAACCCGGAGGGTAAAAAGATAAGCTAAACCTGACAGGGCAATAAACAAGGCTATTTCAGTCAGCCGATAACCCTGTTGCCACAATAGAGTAGGCATGAAGAACGGCAACACGCCCACCAGAAACGCGTGGATACCTGAGAACTGAAAAAAGTAATGCACTCCCATCTCTGCTGTCTCAGAAAATATCAGCCTGGGCCACGTGGAGCTTATCGAGCTCCTCAAACACCCCGGAAATATCTTCTTTTTCCCCATATCTGGGGTAGTCGTGCATTTTCACGTAAGGACGGGAGTTCACCTCCAGAAGAATACATTTCTGATCTTCATGACTGTGCTCTATGCCTTTTTCCATGATGATATCGATACCAAGAATATTGGCATCAAAGGTATTCAGCACTTTTTCCATCAGTCGTATATTCTCTTTGGCCACACTGTTGACCGGAATGGTTTCAATGACACCGCCGGGTGCCAGAGCAATTCTATGGAAAAGCTTTACTTGCTGCTGATCAGCCGGAACCGAATTCAGATCATAGCCCTGATTGGCTAAATAGGTTCTGGTTTGTTCGCTTTTCTGAAGCGGGTACATGCAGTCCAAAAGCCCCATCTCCTTTCGAATAGCATTCTCCTGATCGATCAGTGTGTTGATCGAATCCTGACCATTTCCGATCACAAAAGGGGCATAACGCTGAATCACAGACACCACTTCACCTTTCGCCACCAGCACCCGATAGTTTTTTCCTTCCAGATACTCTTCTACAACAGTGGCAGGCCACCAGATTTTGGCCAGCAAAGCCGCTTTCCACAACTCCCGATAATTTCGAATGGGAAAATAGCTGCCTCTTGAGAAACCGCCCACATTGGGTTTAACCACCAGCGGAAAGCCATGCTGCCTGGCAAAACGAACGGCATTCCATGGATTGATGAAGATCTCACCACGGGCATGGGGAATGTCATTTTTACTGAACGCCGTTCTTGCCTGGGCTTTTGAGCGACAGCTCTTGCGTACTTCCAGAGAGTTATACTGAGTGCAGCCATTCATGAATTTCTGGCTGATGTAGCTGTATACCGTTTTCTTGATAAACTTCACAGCACCATCTCCTCTTCGGCCTTGGCTGGCAGCTTTTTAAAATTCAGTCGGTTCAGGAAAAACAGCTTCCTGAAGAAAATGGATTTTCGTTTTCGGGCTTCCGGAATTTCACCGGTCACCAAGGCCAGTTGACGGGTCAACTGACCTGTAAGTCGCAACTTCTCGAAAGCCCCCAGATTCTTGCTCAACAGCACCAGAGGCATAGGCAGGAAGAGATTGATTTCAAAAATCTTGAACTCCCCCTGGACCAAAGCTTCGATGCTGTCAGCCCGGAGACCATAGCGAGCCACTCTGAATGGCCCGGTCTGGCTCAAATGCAAAGCCAGCTGATCGACCTGCTCTCTGTTCAGCTCTCTGGTTTTGTCCAGATAAAAGGTTTCACTGTTGTAAATACCGTTGACAGGATGTGAGTCGTTACTGGTGTTCAGAACCTGAGTCACGGAAAGTGTTTTGAGACACTTTCCAGATTCCAGAGAACAAATCACAAACACTTCAAACTCTCTTTTCCCCTGAGCACTCTCCTGAATCAGGTAGGGCACACTGTCCTGATCACGATTCGCTCTTGCAGCCTCCAACTGAATCTCATTATCGATCCTGATAACCCCGGCAGAGTTCTGTCCCCATTCAGGTTTCAGAAAAACCGGGTAGTGTTCCGGTTTTATGCCGTCAGTATCCAGGCTCTGCTTCAAACGCCACCGTCTGGGAATGAACTGATCCATATCAAGCTTCGAATACAGCCCTTTGGCATCATTGAAGTAATCCGCATTCAACTGAAAAAACAACCAGGGCTTTACTCTTCGTCTCAAGGCTTGCCAGATAAATCCCAAGACCAACAACGTACGAATTATCATAATGACCACTTCCAGTTATAGTGTCCCGGGGAGTTAAGCGTTAGATCTTGCCAGTTGTTCTTCCTGTACCAAAGAGAAGTTGGCTATCGCCATGATCAACCCTAACACCAGAATCGATACAGCGGCATAGAACAAGGAGCCTCCGTCACTTTTTCCCTGATGCAATACCTCAATTCCCAGGGGTGTAGCAAGGTGGAAGAAGACAGCTCCCGCCATGATACCGGAGGCTGCCAGTCCACCCAGACTGTGAATCAGACTCTGGCTGATCTTGCTTTCATGAGTACTCAACTTATTGTTAATAAACAGTATGACAGGCAGGAACAGCAGTAAACTAACGGATAATTCTGCAAGTCCTACGGCAATGGCCCCATAACTGCTGAACCATTCACCCACGGAGGCACCAAAAACCCCCTGCATCCATTGACCGATGGTTCCAAAGATATGCTGAGTATCCGGGTGCCCACTGAACTTGTAAGGCAGGGAGAACAGAAAAACCTTGGCTATCCAGAGGACAGTTAACCAGCTAAAAATGTATATAACGTGCTTTTTCATGAGATCAATTCCATTTCTCAAAGAGCAAGAAGTCCAGTCACCGGGTTGAAAGTGATTTGACTCAACGTATCTATGGGGTAGATGAGCAAAGTCACAGACCACCAGTGAACCGGACTTTACTCAGGATTTGATAAGAAACCAGCGGGTTTAATTGATCACTTTCGGCCAGTTATCATCAGCTTCATTGATCAGGTTTTTCTTATCCTTGAGCCATTTCTTCTGAACAGACCCATTGTAATTCAGGTAAAGCTTGCCATCTTCGATGGTCCACTGATTGGGATCAGCACTGGCAGTATTACCATGAGCTACAGCCCAGGCGCAATAGCCGCCGTACTGTGGGGCATACTTTTCCGGGTTATCCAAAAACAGCTTTTTATGCTCTTCACTCTTGAAGTACCAGTTAGCACCCTTATAACGAGTAGTAAATTTATCCGAACCTTTTACCGACTGGCCTTCAGTAAAGTAAGCCACGGGGTCATAGCCGCTGACAGCCTTATCGCTGAAAAGCCCGGTATAGATCTCGTCTTTGGCCATAACCTGCACCGAAAACATCAATGTCAGTGCTACGATTAAACTGCCCCATATGCCTGTAGCTAAAGATAAGCGATTTGCCTTGGTCATGCACTTTTCCTCTCTGAGCTTCGAAAAAAATCATTGTCCTTTTGACTCTATATACGGCAGGCAAATTAAATAGTTTCAGAGCGAGGAAATAAATATTTAATGCATTAAAACTATCAATTGGTTTTCACTTGGCGAGGGTTTCAAGGGATGTGGCAAGGAAGAGGTTGCGGGGTTCTACAGGCTCAGGAAGCCTGTAGAATGGCCTGATAAACTTGCTTGGCAGTGATCATTCGGGTCTGTTCCGGATTCCGTCCGGCAAGAAGTGCGACAGAAGCTCTGGCTTTGCCAAAAGCCTTTACGGCATCCAGCAAAGTGCTCTGCTCCTCCAGGAAAACAACCTGCCTGGCCAATTCTCCGACCGTTTTATCGGCACGGCCATTAACCAGACAACTGGTTATATGACGGTAGTGTACGATCCCCACTACCACACCATCACATACAACCAGATAACGTTTGTAGGAATGTTCGCAGATAAAGGCTTGA
The DNA here is from genome assembly GCF_024606245.1 of Endozoicomonas sp. SESOKO2. Classification (NCBI taxonomy): domain Bacteria; kingdom Pseudomonadati; phylum Pseudomonadota; class Gammaproteobacteria; order Oceanospirillales; family Endozoicomonadaceae; genus Endozoicomonas; species Endozoicomonas sp. SESOKO2. Next base: position 30,012 of record NZ_JAHHPQ010000612.1, on the reverse strand, counting down.
ATATCCTGCACCTTTGAGTCGGAGGCCAACCAAACCATAGGACCATTCTCCGTAGTCAAGGCTGCCAGAGTCTTCTGGTTCATTTTCAGAGCCAGTTCTGCCATTTTACGCTCTTCACGCTCTATCACACCGGACTTATTAAAGTGACGGATGATGCCTTTCAACTCGTCCCGGCTGGGCTCCTGTGTGTTCTCGAACCTGAACAGCCTGGCCCAGACCAACGTCATCTTGAGCATTGGTCGAAGCAGGAAACAAATAATTCTTACGAAGCGGGCAGAATGATTGAGTACAGGCTCTGCCATCTGAACCGCAAAGAGTTTCGGCAAAATTTTGGCAAATACCAACATGCAGTAGGTCAGAAGAGCAGTAAAGATGGCCAAACCGGTGTCATTAAAATGTTTGGCAGCAATGGCTCCTATCATCGAGCTTCCGGCAATGCTGATTAGCGTGATCAACATGACCATGGAGGATAAGTGGGCCTCCTTGTTCTTGATAACGTATTTAATATCAGCCTTGTTCACCGGTTTTTTTCTGAGAATAGTGGCTAGCCTGAGGTCATCAACGTAAATGATGGCAGATTCAATGATCGAAAGAATAGCAGTAACAGCAACAATCAGGCAGGCAACAGCAACAACAAGAAGCATCCTTGCTCCTCCATCTTTTTATTTGTGGGAATAAACCTTTATCGGTCACCTCAGTGATAAGTTTATATTAAAATTTCACGATGGCAGGTTGATTTCACGACTTGAAAAAACCTGCCTTACTCTGAAAATGAACGTCTGAATGGCCATGAGTGAAAAGACAACTGTGAGCGAAAAAAACAGTGAAAAAAAGGTCCCTTTCTCATCATGGCCTCCTATTTTTATTATTATATTGAGCCTTATTTCTATCCTAAATCGAACTTTCCTGATTACACAACCTTTTTCGCAGACTCTTGCTTTAACTTTGAAGGTGACTTGGACTTATAACTCTTGCTCACATACTCAGGCTCCATGATCCCCAGTCGTCCATTGATCACCACCGTTAATCTGAAAAACAGATTGCAAAGCATGTTGGCAAAGCGATGCAGAACATCTGGAACTTCTATGCCTTCAGCATCCACCAAGACCATAGCTCTGATCGCTTTTTTACTGAGAGAACGACAGGAGTGAAGTAACTGAACGGGTCGTGGTCCGCGGGGCAAGACAAAACCCTTTATTCGCCCGGCGATCTCTTGCTGATAACGATCAAAATACCCCGCAAGCCATTCTATTTGCTCTTCAAATATGGCTTGTTTTCCCCGGATAGAAGCATTGAGATGAAAAATTTTCGGTTGCAGCTCACAGAGAAAATCGTAGATATCCCTGAATCGTTCATCACCTTCAAGCTCATAGATGGCTCCACCCAGTGTCGTACAAAGCTCATCCGTAATAATTTCGTGATCACACAAAGGCGAACGCTCGTAGATAAAGGGGTAGCAGAGCTCGCGGATGTCTTTGGATTTTTTGAGTGTCATATTGACTACCTTGTAGAAAAGCTCTCACTCCGGGATAAGAGAGTGAGAGCTTACTTAACACATGACAGACGTTAGTCGTACGAGAGAAGACTTACAATTCGGGAGTCCAGGTCAGAGTGACAAATGCCCCCAGTGGCTCGCCCCTGTAGCCATTAACCGGCTGATACTCTTTATCGAAAAGATTCACCACTTTCAATCCTGTCTTCACCTCAGAAGTCAGTCTATAGCTCATGCGCAAATCAACTGTTCCGAAACCTGCAACTTCTGTCGTATTGGCCGCATTAGCATAAGACTTGCCTTGCGCACGGAAAGTAGCACCCAGGCCCAATTGATTGAACTGCTTGTCAAAGTCCAGGGTAAAGAGCTCTTTAGCTCTATAAAGTAGAACCTTACCCTTATTCACTCCAGAACGGTTTTCCGGATTAAGGAAAGAAACGCTGGAATTGACATCCCAACCCATAGCGCGGGTCTTGACTGTCAGTTCAATCCCTCTGATGCGAGCCTGATCAATATTAATGGGCGTGTAGGTGCTGTCTGTAGCAATCATATCTTCCATGTTGTTCTGGTAAAGAGAAACTGACCAGTCAGCAACAGCCAGAACACCTTTCAAACCCACTTCTAAGTTCTCAGACTTCTCAGGTTTCAAATTGGGGTTATCATAGCCAGGGTAGTAAAGGTCACCAAATGTTGGAGCTCTGAAGGCAGTGCCATAGGAAGCCGTGAAACTCATCTCATTGGACAGAGCCAAACCGTAGGAAGCACTACCGGTTGTGTTATATCCATACGCCTCATTCTTGTCTCTTCTAAGAGCTACCTGAACGTCCTGGTTACCGAATGAGGAATGGTTTTGAACAAAAACGCCTGCGTTGTATCTTGAATCTTCCAGATAAGCAGTACTGCCATCGTATCTTTCATCAGAATAATCAATGCCTGCTGTCAGCAAATGGTTTTCATGCCAGGCAATATCATTCTTCCAACTGGTTGAAAAACGCTCGCTCTCACTCCAGTAACTGTCTGATGTCGCACCTGTGCTGTAGCTCTCTGTCTTACCTTGCGTGTGTTCTTCTGCATAGCCCAGATTAATGCCTGAACTCCAAATCTCATTAACGGTAAGATTAGCGAAGCTGCTTGCATTCGTTACCCGGAACAAGTTAAAAGGTTGAGTCATACTTGATGGATATGATGGATTATTGTCGTATTCAGATTTTCCTTCGGAGTGTGAAAAAGCTATACCGACCTCCAGGTTGTCGGAAAACAGGTGGGAAATACTGCCAAATGCTGACTTGTTTCGATAAGCATCATCTTCATCACCATTCTCTTTAGGAATCGTGAAGTTGTAACCGCCTGTCTCGTAGATATTCATGCCGAGATTGTAACGGAGACCGTCAGACTTTCCATTCAAGCTAATACCATACTCCCCTGTATTACGACTGCCCCCAGCCGCTTTGATCTTCAGATGAGGCTTCCCTTCTCCTTTGCGAGTGAAAATCTGAATCACCCCGCCCACTGCATCCGCGCCGTAAAGGCTGGAGCGAGGGCCTCGGACAATTTCAATTCTTTCGATATCTTCCGGGTCGAGATATTGGATGGGAGGGACACCCAAATTAACTGAGTTGATCTTCTGTCCATCGACCAGAACCAGTGTTTGAGCGGTATTTGTACCCCTGAGATAAATACTGGATAGGCTGCCTGCACCACCATTTGTTGCAAGCTGCATACCCGGTGTTTTGCTGAGCAACTCCGGCACACTGGTCGCCTGACTCCGCTCAATATCTTCCCGCGTAATCACGGTAACCGGAGCCAAAGCCTCATCAACCGACTGAGCGGTTCTGGAAGCTGTCACAACCACTTCCTCGAGCTCGATGACTTCTTCACTGGCCTGAAGCGAGCCAGCCAGTCCTGCTGTCGCCAGTGCGACTGCAATGCGCAATGTATTAGGCATGGGGGGTTATTCCTTGTGTGTGTTTTCTGGCGTCTTTGAAGCCTTGGCAAGACTTTCTTTTCTGACGCTCTCAAGTTGTTGACAAAGGGACTCGGCAGCATCCAGCGCCCGGGGTGTCGGTCTGGATATCAAATGGCCTTGAACAGTCAACAGATGGTGCTTTTTCACCGCCTGTAGATCGCTCCATTTCGACCAGCGCTCTTCGATGGTTTTGCCGTCTTTGAGATTGTTGGAGCTGACAATGACCTCAGGATTCTTGACCAGAAGGGATTCCATGCTGACTTTGGGCACCCGTATTTTTGAGTCAGCATAAATATTCTGTCCGCCGCAGAGTTCTATCATCTGCCCGATAATCTGCTTCCTGCTGATGCTCATCAGCGGTTTGTTCCAGATTTCATAAAAGACAGTGACAGGCTTGTTGAGCCGGTATTTGTTCTTGATAGATTGGTAGCGCGCCAGAAACCTTTTTGCTTCTTTATCTGCTACCACAGAGGTACCAAACAGTTTCCCCAATCGCCTGATAACCGATGCAATCTCAGAAAAACTCAGTGGGTCAATATAGAAAACACTGACGCCCAATGATTCCAGCCTTGACGTCACTTTTGGACTGTTGCCGCCTGCCCAGGCCACCACTATGTCCGGTTTCATGGCAGCGATGGCTTCAACGCTGACATTGGGAAAGCCGCCTATTCGGGGAACTTTAGTAACGGCGGGTGGGTAGTCACTGTGATCGTCAACCGCAACAACCTGTTTGCCCGCCCCTGCAGCATAGATCAACTCAGTTGAGCCCGGAGAAAGACTAATTATTTTTTTGACGGATTCGGGAACACAGACTTCTCTTTTGAGGTCGTCTTCTACGCAAACCTCTGAAGCCTTTAACAACGTCGTATAGCCAGACAATATGAAAACAGTCAGCCAGATTGCAGGCTGACGATACCTCTCAAAAAAGCGCAGCACTTTTGCGACAGTCTTCTTGAGAGGTGAACGAATTCGTTCCCGACTTGTTTGATGCAGATGCCTCATGGAATCCCTGAGATCGATGTTTCTCAGGGCGGCAGACAGTTAGCCGGACGCAAAGCTCCAGCCGCAGGACAGTGATGACCGATCTCTCCTGTCAGAGACTTGTCAGTATCCGGGGAAGATATGAATATTCCCAACCGCCAGGTGACCCGCCCGGTTAGAAAGCTCGATAGCATCGAGCTTCCATGGTTGCTTTACTGAAGGCAGGTCTCCTGGCTCCGGGATCAACATGCTTTTCTCACCTTCCCGGATCTTGAATCCAGTGGTTTGGAAAGCCCGTAGAGGCTTTCTTGAGAACGCATTACTCCGTCACAGTTGCGGGCACAGCCGGGTTTAAAACCCCGTTCCCTATCGTTTGCAATCGGATAAACAGACCGTTTTGCAAACAATCCACAGCGTCTTAAAGGGTCAGCACTTTCTAAGCGCAGGCCATTGTCACCGTGGAACCTTCGTAAAGGTCGGGCATATTACCCGAACTTTCGTTTTAATTCACCCCTCTTTCGAAAAGCGAAATTACTCTTCGATCTTTGATTTGGGAGAGGCCAGCCAGAGCACTTCGCCTTCGTTCTTTCTGGCACAATGCCTTGAGAGCACATACATCACATCGGACAGCCTGTTGAGGAAAGTAATGAGAGGGGCATTAATGTCCGCACCGGATTCACGCAGTCGAATCACTGCACGTTCGGCCCTGCGGGAAACGGTTCTTACCATATGACAATAACAGGCGGCTGTGCCCCCACCAGGCAGTGTAAAATTTTTCAATGGTGGTAAGTTTTTATTCAATTCGTCAATCAATACCTCCATTACTGTCGTATGTTCTTCCTGAATCAATTGATATCCAGGCATGGCCAACTCACCACCCACATCAAAAAGTCTGTGCTGAATCTCGCTCACCCGACTCAGCTGCATCCCGGTCAAATCATCGGATTGCCTGAGCACATTGAGCAACATCCCCATCCAGCTGTTCGTCTCATCAACAGAGCCAATGGCTTCAATTCGATCATCGGCTTTCGATAATACGTCACCACTGCCAATCCGGGTGGTTCCCCTGTCACCGGTACGGGTATAAATTTTGGTCAGGCGATAACCTTTGCGTTCTTCTGTCATTTTAAATATCCCCTCAGTCATCACTCTTTGGAACAGTCAAATATTTTTCACTGATCAACAGCTAACAATGTATTCAAATCAATATTCTGCTCGGCGGCATCCGCCATTCTATTGATACCTTCTTCTCTGAGTGCTTTGTAGTCCAGTGTCGCTAATTGCCTGAGACCCGACCAGGTTAAAAGAGCATTGCAGGCCTCCGTTGTTTCGAAGACGCCATGCAGATAGGTACCAAAAATCTGACCGTTTTCAGACATGACACCGTCCACACCCTGTTTCAGATGAATAAGAGGATTGTCCAGAGCCGGCCCATGGGTGATGCCCGCATGAATCTCGTAACCTGTCACTGAAACTTTTTCCATATCAGGAAGCGAGAGGCTGCCCACCACCTGTTTCAGCTGTTTTTGGGGGGCTATTGTGGTTTCCAGATTCAGTAAACCCAACCCCTCAGTACTACCCGGATCCCCCTCAATACCCTGAGGGTCATGCACGGCATTGCCAAGCATTTGATAGCCTCCACAGATGCCCATCAGTTTACCGCCGTAGCGGAGGTGCCTGAGAATATCCCTGTCCCACTGATTCTCTCTCAGATAGACGAGGTCAGTTCGGGTATTTTTGGAACCGGGAATGATAATCAGATCCACTGGAGGAATAGGTTCACTTTTGCCAACAAAGTGAATCTGAACATCAGGTCTCAGCCTGAGGGGATCAAAATCGGTATGATTACTGGTACGGGTCAATATAGGAATCGCTATTTTTAAAACCACATCGTTATCATGGCAGACCTGTTGTGACTGAATCGCATCTTCAGCTTCCAGGTGCAGACCATGGAGATAAGGAAGAACCCCCAGCACCGGTTTACCGGTTTTTTGCTCAAGCCATTCCAGTCCCGGTTCCAGCAGTTTGATATCACCTCTAAAGCGATTGATCACAAAACCGGCCACACGCTTTTGCTCTGATTCCGACAGCAGGGCCAGTGTCCCGTAAAGGTGGGCAAAGACTCCACCTTTATCAATATCAGCAACAATGATGACCGGACAGTCGGCTGCTTCTGCAAAACCCATATTGGCAATGTCTCTGTCTCGCAGGTTGATTTCTGCCGGACTTCCAGCCCCCTCAACCAGCACAAAATCGTATTGAGCTACTAACCTGCGCCAGGACTCCAGAACCGACTTTAGCAAACTTGGTTTCAAGTCGTGATAGGTTTGGGCATTCATTTCCCCGATAGAACGTCCATTGACGATCACCTGCGCACCAATATCGGAGTTAGGCTTCAACAAAACAGGATTCATATCCGTATGGGGCTCAAGACCCGCCGCTAATGCTTGCAACGCCTGTGCTCTGCCAATCTCACCTCCATCCTCAGTCACTGCACTGTTCAGAGCCATATTCTGTGGTTTGAAAGGTGCTACTGAAATACCCCGTCTGCTGAGCGCCCGGCAGAGTCCGGTAACCAACGCACTTTTACCCGCATCGCTGGTAGTTCCCTGGACCATGAGAGTTCGTTGCCCTGGCGGTATTGAGTGATTCATAAATTTAAGAATGGCAGTCCTGAAAATAAGATGAAGCAGTTTGATTGTGTTCAGTGGATGGATGCAAGCGCTTTTTTGCTGTCCGATATCATTTCTTCCCGGAATGTTCCACTGCTCGGAAGCCCTCTGGCATTGAGAGCCATAGAGATTCCATTAATAAACCTATTTCGGGTCAGGCTCTATCTGTTAACATAGCTGGTAGTCCAATTCCAAACGAATCCAGCCCTGACATGAGTCGATTCTTATATTCATTTTTATTGTACCTGGCGGTACCCGCTGTTCTGATCAAGCTGGTTCTGCGCGCTAGAAAATCCCCAGCTTATGCTCATCGCTGGTGTGAACGCTTTGGTTTTATCAAAAAATTACCCAATGACAAGCCCATCATCTGGATTCACTCTGTTTCCGTCGGTGAGACCATAGCCAGTGCGCCCATGGTTCATGCTTTGATGAATCAATACCGAAATCATCACTTTCTCATCACCACCATGACTCCCACTGGCTCTGAGCGTGTTAAAAAGATATACGGTGACCGTGTTTCTCATGTTTATTGCCCCTACGATTTGCCAGACGTCCAAAGCCGGTTTCTAAATCGGACTCACATCAAAATGGCTTTAATCATGGAAACAGAACTCTGGCCCAATACCATTGCCGCCTGTAAAGCCAGAAACATTCCTGTCGTGATCATAAATGCCCGGTTATCAGAGAAGTCGGCCCGTGGTTATGCAAAGCTGGGCTCACTGACTCGAAACATGATGCAGAATATCCATCGGGTAGCCTGTCAGACTGAAAATGACGGTGAAAGATTCAAACAATTGGGTTTACCTGCTGAACGTCTGACAGTAACAGGCAGCGTCAAGTTTGATCTGTCTGTGGATGATGAAATCCACAAAAGTGCTGCCTTGCTCAAATCCACATGGGAATCAGGATTAGGCCGTACCACTAAAATACTGATCGCTGCCAGTACCCACGATGGCGAAGATAAACCGGTTCTGGATGCTTTTCGCAAAATACAGGAGCAACTCACCGATACGCTATTGCTGATTGTTCCCCGACATCCCGAGCGGTTTGACCGTGTTTTTGAACTGTCAGAAAGCCTGGGATTCAACACCATCAGACACAGTCAGGCGACCGAAACTTCCAGAGATACCGAGGTGATCATTGGCGACACTATGGGTGAGCTGATGAAGCTGTACGCAACCTCCGACATAGCCTTCGTCGGAGGCAGTCTGATTGAGAATGGGGGCCATAACATGCTGGAACCCGCAGCCCTGGGAATACCGGTTTTATCTGGCCCCAGCATTTACAACTTCATGGACATCAGTCAGCAGCTAGAAGACGCTGGCGGTATGAAAACAATTCAAAACTCAGATCAATTGGCAGAAGTCGTATCCGATCTGCTGACTGACGATGCTGCCAGAAAAAAGATGGGGAGCCAGGCTCAAACCTTTGTAGAAGGTAATAAAGGATCTCTGCAAAAGCTTTTGAAACAAGTGTCAGAAACCATTGATCATCTTGGCTAAGCTACCCAGCTTAGTCTGTGCAATTTCAACAAAGAGCTTCATGACAGATGCAGTAGACTCTATTGCAAGATTTTTTGTTGACTCCCGTTGCCAAGGGGGAGTTATTTCCCCTTAACCGGATTACGGCTCATATTTGTTATCTTTTGTTGATTCTGCAATGTTAATGCAATGCTGTACGAATTAAATCAATGGTTATTTCGTAATCACTTTTCAGGTTAAAATTAGTACAGGTTGTTAAAAATACTTTATCATTTTCCAATGACCCGAACATTTCTGATAAATGTTCTTTTGCCTTTTTGTTAATTTCTTCGTCTTCTAATTCGTCCGTGTCAGAAAAATCCACACATACCGCATCACTCAATAATCCTCCACTGCCATCGGATGAATAGTAAGCCACCCCATCACTGGCGGACAACAGCGTAGCCAGCATTTGCGCATTAGGATTGGCAGAACCTCCTGGCATACAGCGTAAGTTTCGTTTTTTAATTCTTGTCGTATAGGTACGTTTTGAAGAAACTACACCCGGCTGCTGTCTGGCAAGCAATGATGCGTGATATAACCTTAGCAACCGGACACTGTCTTTTAACGCTGAATCAGAAAAAAAAGGTTCTCCCCGTTGATCAAATTGATATTGTTTTATAATTATCTCATCAAAAAGGGAGATTAAACTATTGATCGCATTATAGAGTGGTGATGCACTAGCATCATGTGGTGATGCACTAGCATTATATAAATACAAAACAGAAATAATAAAAATAATCCGAGTTATTACAATTGCTCTATGATTTTTCATGCGCTTTAGGTTTACTTACATTGAAAAGTAACGTAAGAGCTTAGCACTTTTTTATTATTTGTCAGGATGATAAAGCTATGGCACTGCCTTGGACCATAAAAGAATGGCGCTGAAGCCAGCGCTATTCCTCTGTCACTCAAAGCTGCTTACATCAAAAAGTATCTATCAGTTTGCACGACATTGGGCTGGAATGGACATCTCTTCTGATGAAACAATCCAGCTATTCAGCTGAGAGAGATCTTCCGGGCTCAGGGTACCTGCGGTCTGCTTCAGCTTCAATGTGTTCACAATGAAGTCATAGCGGGCATTCAGGTAATCACGCTGGGCAGCAAACAATGTTTTCTGGGCATCCAGAACATCGGTAATGTTGCGGGTACCGACTTCATAACCGCTTTCAGTCGCTTTCAACGCACTTTCAGAAGAGACGATTCCCTGACAACGGGCTTCTACACGAGAGACATCCGAATTGACGCTACGGAACAGGTTACGGGTACCGGAGTTTATCTCACGCAATGCTTTGTCGTAATTCTGCTGAACCGATTCCATCTGATAAGTAGCCTGACGCACCTGGGAGCTGGTTGCACCACCGGCAAACAGAGGCAGTGTGAATTTAACACCCACTACTGTCTGGTCACCATCACCGGTCAATCTCCCGTTAGCGGGATCAGTGATCGTTCTGGCAGAGTCTGCATCACTGGAGTTGTAGTTATAGCTGGCAAAAGCATCAACAGTCGGTGCATGACCTGACTTCTTGGCCTTGATATTGCTCTCTGCTGCCTTCAGGCCTTCACGTGCTGCCTCAAGCTGAAGGTTGCTCTTGATCGCGTTGTTGACCCACTCATCAGAGATAGCAGGCGTGGGAGCACTGACGGGCATGGTTTTATCCAGCTTGCCAACGTCCTGAATATCCTGATCAGTGATTGTGCGCAGAGCCTCGTAAGCCACTGAAAGGTTATTTTCACCATCAATCCGGGCCACTCGGGCATCGTCATAACGTGCCCTGGCTTCGAGAACATCAGTCTCCGCAATAAGGCCTACATTATAGCGTTCACGAGCCTGGTCCAGCTGTTGTTTAACCGCTTTCTCTTCGGCTGTAGCAGTGATCAGACTGTCTTCAGCTCTGAGCACATTGAAGTAGGCTTCTGAAACCCTGAGAATCAAATTCTGTTGCTCGTAACCAAAAGTAGCTTCCGCCTGAGCACTCTGAAACTTGGCAGAATCATAACCAAACCAGCTGGCCATATTGAACAATGGCTGGCTTAGAGTGGCTCCCCAAGTATGAGAGTTATAGTCATCTTTGATATCACGGGCTGCTGCTTCAGAGGATGTTTTGTTGTACTGTGTTCCAGCTGACAAAGATAAATTGGGCAGCAAGAGGGCCCTTGCCTGGCTGCTACCTTCCTGAGTCGCCATCATATCGGCACGTGCAGCGGCCAGCTGGGCATCATTTTTCAGCGCCAGATTGTATACTTCCAATAAATTATATTCTGTCTCGGCCGCTTGGGCTGACATAATTGAGCCGACCAGGGCTGCCAGTAAAAAGCCTTTACGATAAGTTTGTGGCATATCTCCAGTTCCTTGAAAAATGGGCCCGAAAGCCGAACGATGATGTCGGTTCACCCGTTGTAACTCAAGCGCAACTCGCCGAATTTACACTAGTTTACCTGTCGTCAAAAGCAATAAACCGAATCTGAAAAAATTTTAACTGACTTCTTCATACGAGCGACAGACTTTAAGTCATCCTTTAATCAGTAAACCAGCATCGAAACATCAACCACTGTCTTATAGTTAGATAGTGATCATTCCGGATCTGATCAGCTTCCTCTATCATAGGATCATGCACTACGATTGGCTTATGAACACTAAAACAGACAAGGCTCGCTACAAGGCCGACCTGATCAAACAGCAAAACCTGTGTGAGAGGAATTTCCACAAACTCATGCTTCTACTGCCCGATCTGGAGCACAAAGATGACGTTGTTCTCTCATTTTATTTCGCTGGCCGGGAGGGACGGGTATGGTTTCAGGTGTTGGAGCGGGCTCCTTTTACCACTGTTCTGCAAGTTGATCTGGATGCAGCCTGGGGTGAGTGGCTGAAGCTGCCCGAGTTCCGAGTCCGGATTTATCTCGATGTCAGAATGGCCGAGATCATCAGTTTCAATAAAGACCGGCACTTCAAGGCTATTTACCCTTATCCCAATGAGAAGATGCTCATGCCTGATGAAAAGGGACAGTTGAATCAGTTTTTTTCTGAATGGCTGAACTTTTGCCTCAGTCATGGTTTAGGCCAAATCTGAAATGAACCTGAAAACGTGCGAAGAATCACTGTTGTATTATGATCTCCCTGATAAAATTATGACGAATACTGCCTGGCTTCAATAATGAATTGCGGAACAGCCTATGACCGGAATACGCATCATCCAGTTAACAGACCCCCATCTATTCGGCTCTCCTGATGGCAGGCTAATGGGAGCAGACACCCATCGAACTTTACTGAACGTCTGGGAAAAGATTCAGTCCACACCCTTTAATCCAGACGTTTTCCTTGTCACCGGTGACCTCTCCCAGGACGAAAGTCTAGAATCCTACCAATCGCTGAAAGCAGTTCTGGATACCAGTGATAAACCTTATCTCTGGACCTGTGGAAATCATGACAATGCCCACCTGATGCATCAGGTCAGCCCGGAAGCCATGAACCCTTATCTGGATTTAGGGCCCTGGCAGATCATTATGCTGAACTCCCAGATTCCAGGTCAGGTTCCGGGCTTTTTATCCAACAAAGAGCTCCGGCTTCTGGAGAAATACCTCTCTGAGACCCCCGATAAACATACGCTGGTGGCTTTTCACCATCCTGCATACACCATTGAGAGTCAATGGCTGGACAAGATCAGCCTGAAGAACGCCGATCAGTTTATGAACCTGATCCAGTCCTACTCCAGTGTCCGGGTGGTCATCAACGGTCATATCCATCAGGAGCGGGATCAGTTCATCCAGAATGTCCGCTTTCTTTCTACTCCTTCTACCTGTGTCCAGTTCAAGCCTGAATCCGATCATTTTATGCTGGATGACCGCTGGCCGGGTTATCGAGAGCTTGAGCTAATGCCTGATGGCACCGTTGATACCCTGGTGGTCCGACTGGAAAGCGACTCCCTGAAACTGGATCTGACTGCTAATGGCTATTGATAACCCTCTTCGATATCAGCATTTCTTATTAATACCCTGACTGTTTTTTTCTAGATTGGAAAATAGGAGTAGTAAAAAAGGAAGTAAGGTTATGTCCAGGGTAAGGGCAATGCAGTACGATGACCAGGATAAGATCTTTTGGGATTCAGGTCAGGAATACAGAAAAAGACAAACTGCTAAAGAACGCTGCAAGAAGAGAAAGCAAAAATCCATTCGACAGGGCATTGATGACTACTGGGATAAGAAGTCCCTCCGACAAAATCTCGCCGATTCCTACGACGATTTTGATGACGACGATGATCTCAGTCAATTAGATGACATCCAAGGTCAACAGCCCAGAAATTAGATTTGATGCAGAAAAGCCACACAATACAGGTGGCTTTTCTTATAGCCTCAAGACTCCAGAAAGCGCTGCAAAGTACGAGCTACCAATTCTGGTTTTTCAGCATGCAGCCAATGTCCCGTTCCGGCAATCTCTCTCATAGTCGCTTTCGGGAAACGTTTCAGAACTTCTTCCCGGTGTTTTGCGAGAATGTAATCCGAGTTACCGCCCTTCAGGAATAATACATCACCTTCAAAAGCCTCCTCCCCGGAATGACCTGCCAGTATCTCTAAATAGTGATGATGAATGGCTTCCAGATTCATTCTCCAACGGTAACGTCCCTCGCCATTGCGATAAAGGTTCTTCAGCAGAAACGATCGAACAGCCGGCTCTTCTATGTGCTGGCGCAGCGCATGATCAGCATCAGCCCGCTTCCGGATAGCCTCCAGATCAACAGCAAACAAACCTGCAAAAACATCGTCATGCCGACGTACCTTGTATTGCACCGGAGCTATATCCATGACAGCCAGTTTGTTTACTCGTTCGGAATAAGTCAGAGCCACTTCCATCACGACTTTGCCGCCCATGGAGTGTCCGAGCAGGTGTGCCTTCTCAATTTGTTGATCATCCAGATATTCAATGATATCTGCTGCCATGACGGAATAGTTCATGGCGTCATCATGAGGAGAGCGACCATGGTTGCGCGCATCCAGACCGTGTACTCTGAACTTCTGCGCCAACTGACGGTTGATAGCCCCCAGATTTTCCTGCGATCCAAATAGTCCGTGCACACTGATCAGGTGCTCACCCTTTCCCTGCTGTCTGGCATACAATTTCATGGGTTGTTCAATCTCTTCTCTCGCCTTACAACGGTTTTCGTAGAATACGGCATCATGCCGGTTAGCAAGATGGACACCTTAATTCCGAAAGATACTGTATCAGAATGCTCTTGCCACCGGGATACGGAAAAAGCCTATGACCCGGAGGCATAAAAACCCCTTCATTGATGCTGCTACTCTGAATTGTATAGCTTCATTTTTCAATAAGGACTCCATCATGAAGGGATCTCAATGGATCATCAGCCTGTTGATCTCAGTATTTTGTCTGTCTGCCTGGTCGACGCCCCCCTTAAAACCCGAGCTGCTTTCCGAGCAGGTGCAGGCAGACGAGGAAGGATGGTGGAGAACCGGCTTCCTGGTTGGCACCGTTTCCTCAAAAGGTTGGCAGATGGGCTTTATCTGGGAATCCGGAGAGCTGGAATTTCTGGCAGGGGAAGGCGCCTTGACTGGAAAAAACTACCCTGCCAAAACCTACGAGATATCAGTACAGCCTGAGTATTATTACCTCTGGGACAAACTGAAAGTTTCCAACAGGCCTCTGGTGATCAAATACAAATATCCATTCTGGTATAACACTTTCGCTACTCACAGTCGTTATCGAGTGATTGATGTTCAACCGGTTGAGAGCAGCTTTTCCAAAACACCTTCATTTACTCAACACCCCAATGGCATTGATTTAGATCCGGTGGTACAAAATTCAAGGGTCTTCAGTCAATGGCAAACATTCGGGCTGGTGCTTCATGTAGCCCGTTGGTCAGTGAGCCACAACTGTTTGGTATACCTTCATTTGGGTGGCACCGCCAGGATTATGAAAAGCAGACCGGTTTACACACCCTCTCTTGAATACAATCCTGATAATCGTGAATATGAATTCACAACGGTTTCAACTTATGAAACTTATGAGGTTGAAGTACCCAATGTTGTAAAACTGAGCACGAGCGACGAAGCCATTTGTCGCTATGCAGAAGATGCCGCTATATCGCAGTCAGAAGTCTATGTCGAATACACTGGAGTAAAAGCCCGGCCTGATACCGAGATGTTTCATGTTCTCCACTCTATCCAAGTTGAAGCGCCTTATGGTAATGAAGAAAAGTAATGATTCAAGCTGACGCAACAACAATCCTTGGTTTGATACGTCAGAGCACCTGAAAAGCACGAAAACCGCTTAAACAGAAACAGCCGCCTTAATGTGAGGGTGAGCCTTATAATCAACCAGTTCAAAGTCATCAATGGTAAATTCGAAAAGATTCCTGATGGCAGGGTTCAGCTTCATTGTTGGTGAATGAAAAGGCTTACGGGTCAGCTGTTCTTCTGCCTGCTCCAGATGGTTGGAGTAAAGATGGGCATCACCAAAGGTATGAACAAAATCCCCCAGCTTCAGATCACATACCTGGGCAATCATCATCGTGAGTAACGCATAAGATGCGATGTTAAAAGGCACACCCAGGAAAATATCAGCACTGCGCTGATAGAGCTGGCAGGAAAGCTTGCCATCCAGAACATAGAACTGAAACAGACAGTGACAGGGAGGCAAAGCCTGTTTACCCATAGCGGCATTGTCTTTAGGGCTGAACTTTACATCGGGCAGCACACTGGGATTCCAGGCACTGATGACCAGCCTTCTGGAGTCTGGATTGGTTTTTATTTCATCCAACAGCCATTGAATCTGATCAAACGTTTCGCCGTTTGCATTTTCCCAGCTTCGCCACTGCTTGCCGTAAACAGGGCCCAGTTCTCCTTCATCCGTCGCCCACTCATCCCAGATTCTGACACCGTTTTCCTTCAGATAGGCAATATTAGTGTCACCCTTCAGGAACCAGAGCAATTCATGAATAATGGAGCGCAGATGACACTTCTTGGTGGTGACCAGTGGGAAACCTTTCGACAGATCAAAGCGCATTTGATAGCCAAAAACACTGTATGTTCCAGTGCCGGTTCGATCCGATTTGAAAGTACCTTGCTCTTTCACATGACGCAGGAGATCGAGATACTGTTTCATGGCATTGATCCTTTATTTATTTGCTCATGGCTTTTAATTCCGCTCACGGCTGCTCTTTCCACTCATGGCTGCTTTCCTACCAGATTTGACCGCATGTTTTTTCAACCAGACCCGATCATCCTGATTTTGACCATCTACCAGTGGAAACTTTTTATAGGCTACCACCATAAGTCCCGCACCCAGAAGGATCATGGGCACCGTCAGCAACTGTCCCATCGTCAACCAGTCAAAAGCAATGAAGCCCAGCTGCTGGTCAGGTTCCCGAACAAATTCTACGCAGAAGCGCCCAACACCATAGATCAACAGGAATAGACCGGACACGGCCATACGGGGACGAGGTTTGGCCGAGAACCACCAGAGCACTCCAAACAGGATGACCCCCTCAATAACGAACTGGTAAAGCTGTGATGGGTGTCTTGGCATCCGGGAGGGATCCGTCGGAAATACCATGGCCCATGGAACATCTGTTATCCTTCCCCATAGCTCACCGCCAATAAAGTTACCCACACGACCCATGCCCAGTCCCAGAGGAACGAAAGGGGCAACGAAGTCTGTCATCTGAAAGAAGTTCTTATCGATCTTGCGGCCAAAGAGGAATACGGCCAGCAAAACCCCCAATAAACCACCATGGAAAGACATGCCACCTTCCCAGATACTAAACAGCCAGAGTGGGTTTTGCAGAAAATAATCAAAGTTATAAAACAGCACATAGCCCATGCGCCCGCCCACTATGACCCCAACGGCGACATAGAATAATAAATCCCCAATTTGTTCGGAATTCCATAAACCGTTTGATTTTTTGGCTCTCTGAACAGCCAGCCACCAGCCTCCGGCAAAACCCACCAGGTACATTAGACCGTACCAGTGGACTTTGAGAGGTCCAAGGCTGATCGCAACGGGATCAATTTGAGGATATGGGATCACAGGAGGATTCCGGATAGTTCTCAAGGTTAACTGTTACGTACTCTTCTGTTTCAGTCAGAGAGAAGTACATTTGGCGGACCAGTGTATCAGCTGGATAGAGGATTGAGCCAGCTGACCAGGCCCTTTTACATTGAGAAAAGAAACTTACACCCTACTATCAATAACAGGACAACGAACAGTTTTTGCAGCTTTTCAGAAGACAGCTTGTGGGCTAACTCAGCTCCAAAGCGAGCAAACAGTACACTGGTCAGGACAATGCCAAGAAATGCCGGCCAGTAGACGTAACCGGTACTCATCGTCGGCAACAGCTCGTTTTCATGACCCAGAAACATGTTAGCCGCGGTTCCCATTAAAGCAATCGGCAACCCACACGCAGCAGAAGTCGCTACTGCCTGGGTCATAGAGAGGTTGTACTTGCGCAAAAGTGGTACCGACAGGGTTCCACCACCGATTCCAAAGATGCTGGAAGCCCAGCCTATGACGCCTCCGGCTGCCACCAACACAGGTCTTGCCAGCACCCTACTGCTTTCAGAAGGCTTGAAGCCAAACCACATTTTTGCGGCCACTGCCAAGGCAAAAATCCCAATGACTTTCTGAAGCATCGGACCTGACATCTGGATGGCAGTATGAACCCCCAGCCATGACCCCATCAGAATTCCGATAGTCAAAACACTGAAAACAGGCCACTGCACAGCCCCCTTGACATGATGAGCACGAATCGAACTGAGCGAAGTGACAACAATAGTGGCAAGAGAGGTACCCACAGCGAGATGGGTGAAAATATCAGGAGATAACCCCTGCAGCTTGAAGCTGAAAACCAGTACCGGAACAATTATCAGCCCGCCACCGATCCCGAACAGGCCAGCCAGAGTCCCGGCCAGAGCACCAAGCAGAAGGTAAGAAAGAAAAATCATTAAACAGCAATCCAACTAAGCAGCCTCAAATCAGGAATCCTGTCATGATTCTCCGTGGCTGAGGCCATCAAACATTATCAGCGCAGCATCCCCTAAAGGATGAAGATCGATCCTTATTCTAAACAAAATTAACACGTTAATTGACTAGAAAATCACTATTTAGCTCATCTCTTTTAAGAACATAACCCGCCAGGAAGCTCATTTAACCTCACTACAATAGCATCATGGAATACAGCATCGAAGCATCTTCCCTGAAACCGGGACGTTGTAGGACAGAAACAATAACGTACAAATTTTGCCTATCAACTAGCAAGAAAGTCTTCCGTATCCTAATCTCATTGTTACAATTTTTTTGCACAACAAAAATAAAAATGTCGATACTCATAAAATCAAGCTGGAAGGATTCAACGGTGGATCTTTTAATCGGGTTCTTATCCCGGACACCTCGGGTTTTCTATTCTGTCATGGGCCTGATATTTTCCTGTGCCCTACAAGCTAAAAAGAGCCATATTGCCAGGGCGTCAGTGCAAATGGCTCTGTTGTCTGTTTCTGAGAAGAGGCAGAAACAAATCATTCGCCAGTCTGCTCGTTATACCGTTGATTATGTTCTTGCTCTTCCTTCACTTAATAAAGTGGTTTACCTGCTGCATAATCAGGACGTCATTGCCCAGGCCCTTTCAGAAAACAAGGGCGTGGTCATACTCTCTCTCCATATGGGTCCACCCGATCTGGGAACATTGGCACTCTCACAACAGGGTTTACCAGCAACTACCCTGATTGGTTCAGGAAAACAGTCGCCATTAACCCATAAGCTCGGCAAGGCATTTCTTCTGAAGGCCGGTATTGAACCTACTACAAAAGGAGACCCCACAGCGGTATTTCAGGCTCTGAAACAGAAAAAAGCCGTTTTTTTATACAGTGACCTCCGCTCAGAAGAGATGCCTGTGACATTTTTTGGACAGAAAACCCGAGCCCCTGCGAGCGGCATCATGACGGCTCATCTTCTGAAAGCGCCCGTTCTTTTTCATCACTGCACTTTTGAAAATAATCAGTGGCAGTTGCATTTTGAGCCTCTGCCACTAACCCAAACCGGTAACAGAAAGCTGAACACTCAGCATGACCTCCAACGACTGATGCACAGAATGGAGCAGGTGATCAGGGAGAACCCTCAGCTCTGGATATGGCATTACGACCGCTTCAAGTTGAAAAACAAGATTCAGCGCAACACAGTCTTCTAATTATTTTCAACCTGAGCCGTATGCATAACAAAAACTCCTGACGAGAGTAAAGATGGCTCAAGATCAGGCTATTAAGCGACAGACACCCTCAACGACTCCAACGTTCAAAAAATTTCACTGGCGACTGCCTGAAAACCCCTTTAGGATAGGAGGATTGCCCCTCCCAAAGATTTGTTTTTTTCCTTTTATATCAATAAGTTACCCTTCTCGACCCACGCAAGAAAAAGTCCGAAAATAAGTAGACATTTATACAGATAGCCTCTATAACATTTACTGTGATATCAACATACAGACACCTGCATAAGTAGAGTTCCTGCAACATGAATTCTTAAAAACCGGAGTGTCGTGTGGTTCACAATAACCATTTGCATTAACAATACAGTGCCCAGACCAACAATAATATTAGTACGCCGGTGATCATGGAGGTCATGGCGAGGGGGAGCCTGATATGTCAATTTTTTCTCATTACCAGGAGAGGTACGAATCGACTCGGCAAGAGGAGATGAGTCTTCAGGAGTATCTGGATCTTTGCAAAACCGACCCTGGTGCTTACGCAAATGCGGCAGAGAGAATGCTTTCAGCCATTGGCGAACCAGAGATTGTTGATACGTCTCGTGATCCGCGTCTGAGTCGTATATTTTCCAACAAGTTGATTAAGTGTTATCCCGCTTTTGAGGAGTTTTATGGCATGGAAGAAGCGATCGAACAGATTGTTTCTTACTTCAAACATGCCGCACAGGGTCTCGAAGAAAAGAAACAGATCCTTTATTTGCTGGGTCCTGTAGGTGGCGGTAAGTCATCTCTGGCAGAGCGCCTCAAAGCTCTGATGGAACTGAAACCTTTCTATGCTATCAAGGGCTCTCCGGTGTTTGAATCACCACTGGGTCTCTTTAATCCCGAGGAAGATGGCAAGATTCTGACCGAAGAATACGGTATTCCCGGTCGTTACCTGAAATACATCATGTCTCCATGGGCGGTTAAGCGCCTACACGAGTTTGGAGGTGATATTTCCAAGTTCCGTGTTGTAAAAGTTTACCCAAGTCGTTTGAACCAGGTGGCTATTGCCAAGACTGAACCAGGCGATGAGAACAACCAGGACATCTCCAGTCTGGTCGGTAAAGTAGACATCCGTCAGCTGGAAGAATTCTCCCAGGATGACCCGGATGCTTACAGTTTCTCAGGAGCACTTTGCCGTGCCAATCAGGGTGTGATGGAATTCGTAGAGATGTTCAAAGCCCCTGTGAAAGTACTACATCCTCTACTGACTGCTACTCAGGAGGGTAACTACAACTCCACAGAAGGCATGGGTGCTATTCCTTTTGAAGGTATCTTGCTGGCGCACTCCAACGAATCCGAATGGCAGACCTTCCGCAACAACAAGACCAACGAAGCGTTTATTGATCGTGTAAACATTGTTAAGGTTCCTTACTGCACACGCATCAAAGAAGAGGTGGGTATCTACGAAAAACTGCTGGAACACAGCTCTTTGAAGAACGCACCATGCGCACCTGATACTCTGAAAATGCTGGCCCAGTTCTCCGTTCTGTCCCGCATCAAAGAGCCCGAAAACTCTTCAGTTTATTCCAAAATGCGTGTCTATAACGGTGAGAACCTGAAGGACACCGACCCTAATGCGAAACCACTGCAAGAATATAAAGATTCCGCAGGTGTTGATGAAGGCATGGACGGACTCTCTACCCGTTTCGCATTCAAGATTTTGTCCAAGGTCTTTAACTTCGACTCCACCGAAGTCGCAGCCAACCCTGTGCACCTGATGTACGTTCTGGAACAGCAGATTGAACAGCAGCAGTTCCCGGATGAAGTGACTGATCGCTACATGCGCTTCATCAAGGAATATCTGACACCCAAATATGTTGAATTTCTGGGTAAGGAAATTCAGACCGCTTATCTGGAGTCCTATTCAGATTACGGTCAGAACATTTTTGACCGCTACATCACTTATGCTGATTTCTGGATTCAGGATCAAGAATTCCGTGATCCCGACACCGGTCACATTCTGGATCGCAGTGCCCTGAATGATGAACTGGAAAAAATTGAGAAGCCTGCCGGCATCGCTAATCCGAAAGACTTCCGTAACGAAGTGGTTAACTTTGTCCTGCGTGCCCGGGCCAATCACGAAGGCAAGAACCCAAGCTGGTTGAGCTACGAGAAAATGCGTGCAGTGATCGAGAAGAAGATGTTCTCTAACACAGAAGATCTGCTGCCAGTAATTTCCTTCAATGCCAAGGGCTCCAACGAAGACCAACGCAAACATGCAGACTTTGTTAAGCGTATGGTTGAGTATGGATACACAGAAAAACAGGTTCGCCTGCTGTCCGAGTGGTACATCCGGGTTCGCAAGTCTCAGTAACTCATGAGCCCCTGCGCTGCCGTTCAATACCCGGCAGCGTTCATGATGAGTCACCACGGCGCCTTCGCGGGCGCTTCTACATCATGTTTTATCAGACAAGACATCAGTGTAGAAGTATGTCGTTTATCAAGAAAAATGGTCATTTTTCAGGAAAAAACGACATTGCCATGACAGTAGCAAAATAGTCCTGGATAGAACAAATAGCCAGGTCTGAGTACCCAAGGAGAGCGTCCTATGAGCATAATAATTGACCGACGCCTCAATGCGAAAAAGAAAAGTACGGTCAACCGTCAGCGTTTCCTGAGGCGCTACAAAGGTCTGGTAAAAGAGGCAGTACAGGAGGCTGTTGATCAGCGCTCTATTACCGACGTTGATAGCGGCAGTGACATCAGCATTCCCAAAAAAGACGTGTCAGAACCGGTTTTTCATCACGGTCAGGGTGGCCGGGTGGAACAGGTTCATCCTGGCAACAAAGAGTTCACCACCGGTGATCGTTTCCAGCGCCCTCAAGGCGGTGGTGGACAGGGCAGCGGGGAAGGCGAAGCCAGCAACAGCGGTTCCGGTGAAGACGACTTCATTTTTTCCATTAATCGCGAAGAGTTCCTTGAATATCTGTTTGAAGATCTTGAGCTGCCTAATCTGGTTCGCAAAGAACTCAAGGACTCTACCGACTTTAAACTGAAAAGAGCGGGTTACACGACGGCGGGTTCTCCTGACAGGTTAAACGTAGTACGCTCCCTGAGGGCAGCTCACGCCCGCCGAATAGCGCTTTCCGGTAAAGAAAGAAAAGAGATTCGCGCCCTGAAACGTCGACTCCGTGAAATGGAAGTGAGCCCTGAAAGCAACGATGAAACTCTGAGAAAAGAGCTGAAAGATCAGATTAATGCGCTGAACAAAAAGCTTAAACGTCTACCCTTTATCGACGAGTTTGACCTTAAATTCAACAATCTGGTGAAAGTGCCTCAACCTTCCAGTAAGGCAGTCATGTTCTGTGTCATGGACGTGTCAGGCTCCATGACCCGGGAAATAAAGGACATTGCCAAGCGTTTTTTTCTGCTGCTCTATCTGTTCCTGGAGCGCAACTATGAAAAAATTGAAGTTGTGTTCATCCGTCACCATAGTGAAGCCCGTGAATGTAATGAGCACGACTTCTTTTATGCCCGGGAAACCGGTGGCACTGTTGTATCGTCAGCACTGACACTGACAGACGACATTATTACTGAAAGATATTCCCCCAATGAGTGGAACATCTATGTAGCTCAGGCATCTGACGGCGATAACTGGGAAGCAGACTCTGCCAAGTGCCGCAATATTATTGTCGACAAACTTTTGCCACTGACTCAGTATTACTCCTACGTAGAAATTACTGATCGTCACCACCAAAACCTGTGGCATGAATACAAAATGATCGAAAAGAATCACGCAGGTCATTTTGCCATGCAACAAATACGACATCCTGCAGAGATCTATCCGGTCTTCCGTAAACTGTTCGAAAAGAAGGAGGGCCAAAATGCCTGATAAGAAACGCTTTGAGCAGGACATTGATCCGCATAAAGCAGAGCCTTCCTCCAAAACAGCCGATTGTCAGAAGTCATCTCGCCGTGCAGAGCCTATTTCCAGAGGCTCAGAATGGACCTTTGAACTGCTGGAAGAATACGACAGAGAACTGGCAAAGCTGGCAAAACGCTACCAGCTGGAAACTTACCCTAACCAGATAGAAGTCATCAGTTCCGAGCAGATGCTGGATGCCTATGCTTCTGTGGGTATGCCACTGATGTATAACCACTGGAGCTTCGGTAAACAGTTTCTGAGCAACCAGCAAAGCTACCAGCGCGGACAAATGGGTCTGGCTTATGAGATTGTAATCAATTCCAATCCGTGTATTGCCTACCTTATGGAAGAAAACACCATGCCCATGCAGGCACTGGTTATTGCGCACGCATGTTATGGACACAACTCTTTCTTCAAAGGTAACTATCTGTTCAAGCAATGGACGGATGCAGACTCCATCATTGACTATCTGTTGTTCGCTAAAAACTACATTGCCGAGTGCGAAGAAAAACACGGTGTTGATGCGGTAGAGGAGCTTCTCGATGCCTGTCATGCTCTTATGAATCAGGGGGTAAATCGCTATGAGCGTCCTCGCCCTATTTCACCAGAAGAAGAAAAAGCACGGGTCAAAGAGCGTGAAGAATACATTCAGCGCAACCTTAATGACTTGTGGCGAACCATTCCTCTTCGTGAAGACCATGAAGTTAAGCAGACTGAGCGTTATCCAAGGGACCCGGAAGAAAATATTCTCTATTTCATTGAGAAAAATGCCCCTCTTCTGGATATCTGGCAGCGAGAACTGATTCGGATCGTCCGCAAGGTAGCTCAATACTTCTATCCACAGCGCCAGACCCAAGTGATGAACGAAGGTTGGGCAACTTTCTGGCACTATCACCTGATGCATGAAATGTACAACGAGGGGCACATTACTGAAGGCTTCATCATGGAGTTCCTGCATTCGCACTCCAGCGTGGTGTTTCAGCCTGATTTTGATGATCCCCGTTACAGTGGCATTAACCCATACGCTCTCGGTTTTGCCATGTTTCAGGACATCCGCCGGATCTGTGAAAACCCGACGGAAGAAGATCGTCGCTGGTTCCCTGACCTGGCAGGTTCAGATTGGCTGGAAGCTGTGCACTTTGCCATGAAGAACTTTAAGGATGAAAGTTTCATCATGCAGTATCTCTCACCCAAGGTAATGAGAGATCTGAAGCTGTTCTGCATCGACGATAATGAAATCAACCCATACCTTGAAGTCAGAGCCATTCATGACGACTCCGGTTACCGCAGGGTAAGAGAGTCTCTTGCCGCTCAATACAATCTGGGCAACCGTGAACCTAACATTCAGGTTTACAACGTAAACACACGTGGTGACCGCTCCATTACCTTACGTCATTTCATGCACCAGGGTCGTCCGGTAGATTCCGACAGTACTCGTGAAATCATCAAACATATCCACAGACTGTGGGGCTTTGATGTGCATATGGAGTCTGTTGATGAGTGGGGTGGCGTAAAAACCATTTATGGCCTGCCCAAGCAGGAAGAAAATGAAGAGACCGAAGCAGCCTGACTTTTAACCATTAGCCGGATCTTCCAGAGAGGATCCGGTTTTTTATGGCTCTGATGCCGATACCTGTAAAGTCAGAATAATGCCGTCTGAGTTCAAATAAAATGGTTAACCCTACAACTGAGAAAACAGCATGACCGATACCACCCGGCCTACCGTTGTTCTGGCTGGTGGGGGCCATACACATGCACTAATACTGAAAAGACTTCAGAAGGGGCAAAAACCTCCAGCCCATTTTGTTCTGGTTTCTGCCTCCCGCTACACCGCTTATTCAGGGATGCTTCCCGGTGTCATCTCAGGGCATTATACTGCTGAACAATCCCACATTGATCTTGAGTTGCTGGCCAATGAATCAAAGTGCACATTTGTGAGAGCGACTCTCTCTGGGGTGGATACTGAAGCGAATGAATTGATTCTTGAGAATGGCAACCGCCTTCAGTATGACATACTCTCCATCAATACAGGCTCGACACAAGCCCGTGTCATTGATGCAAAAGACATTATCAGCATAAAACCTATCGGATCCTTTCTGTTCTGGTTGAATCAACTTTTGCCTGAACATATTAAGCAGAACGATAGCTTTACTCTGGTCATTATGGGCGCCGGTGCAGCAGGTATTGAGGTAGCTCTGGCCCTCCACCAACGCTTCGAACATCTTCACTCCCTCAAAATACATATTGTCACAACTCGCGGCATCATGCCGGGTCATCCTATAAAAGTTCAGAAAATGGTTATAGAGGAAATTGAACGAAAGCCCATTAAAATTCATACTAACTTTCGGGTAACCAATGTCAAAGACAAAACGCTGACCAGTGATCAAAATGAGCATCTGCGATATGACGCTCTGATACTGGCCACACCCGCTGCTCCTGCTCGCTGGCCATCTGAAAGCACGCTTGCTACCAGCTCACAGGGGTTTATCCAGGTTAACTCCACATTGAGATCCATCAGCCATGACAATGTCTTCGCTTGCGGTGATATCGCTGAATTCATTCACTCAAAGTTGGTCAAGTCCGGGGTTTATGCGGTTCGGCAGGCTCCGGTCCTGTTTCAAAATATAAGTAATTTGTTAGAGAAAAAAACGCTGGAACCTTACCGTCCACAGAATCAATTTCTTTCCTTACTAAGCTGTGCCGATGGTCGGGCCATTGCATCAAGAGGCTGTTTTACTGCCAGAGGACGTTTAATATGGCTTTGGAAAGACTGGATCGATCGGCGATTTATGGCTCAATTTCCCCTGCCAGCTCCTGGCTCCATGGAACTCAGTGCTTCCATTCAAAGCTAAGCCTTATAGCGATTTTATTGCCTTGCAAGAAGCCTCTGGCTCATCTGATCTTACTGTTATCTATTGTAATGACAGTGCGAGTCTATTCAAACGCGCTCATCAGTCTTGATGATCTGGAGCAAAAGATCCGGTTGAGCACTAATCTGCTGATTCTGGACGTACGCCCCAGGGTACGCTACCAGCTGCTAGGCCACATTCCCGGTGCTCACAATATCTGGCGCCCTGCTTTTCAGGCTGATGAACATGATTACCCCTTCTCGGGAATGAGAGCCAGCAGACAGAAACTCTCTCAGCTATTGAGCCAACTGGGCGTTACTCCGGAAACGGAGATTATCCTCTACGATGACCAGCAAGGCATGAATGCAGCCCGTCTTTGGTGGTTACTGAAACTCTACGGTCATGATCGGGCCTCTATCCTTAATGGTGGCCTGTCAGCCTGGGAAAACCACAAGAAGAAGCTCAATTTCAAATCACCTGAAACACCCAAACAATCCCAATACCAATTTACGGGTACACCCCATCCTCAATGGCTTGCTGAGATTGAGCAGGTAAAGTCCATTCAAACAAAAAAAGAGAACGCCCTACTAGTGGACGTCAGAAGCCTGGATGAATTCACCGGAAAAACCAGAAAGTCAGGAGCCTATCGCCATGGCAGGATTCCTGGCAGTATCTGGTTTGAGTACAAGCAGACAGTCAATGAAAATGGATTCCTCGACAAAGAACGATTAAGACGTTTGTTTCAATCAGCGGGTATCACACCGGATAAAGAAATCATCGTTTACTGTCAGTCCGGAGTGCGTTCCGCCCATACGCTTTTTGTTCTTTCCGAGCTGCTGGGATACAACAGGATAAAAAACTATGACGGTTCCTGGATTGAATGGTCCTGGATGAGAGAGTTACCAGCCGTTCAGGGACCACCCAAAAAAAACAGATAAACCTCACGAATCCTGAACAGCAAAATTAATTCTCAAAAATACTGTCGTATCTATTCCTGAATATCAAAATAGGCTGTTATCTCGCGTCAATATGGTCTTATAATAGGTTTAGCTCTATATGGAAATGTAGGCTGTATTCTCGGCATGAAAACTTTCTAGCCAAGAAGACATCACCAAGAAAGAGCTCTGTGATATGGACGACGCAGAATAGACATGTGACTAAAAATAAAACAACAAAGGGTTGCTGTTTCCCGGCAGTTCCTTCAATGTTAATAATGTAGGAATCGTGCTGTATGGAAGCGACCAAGAAGGAAATGGAAGCTATGCTGGAAGGTACAGTAAAGTGGTTTAACAACCCCAAGGGTTATGGATTCATCCAGGCTCAGGAAGCCACTGAAAATCAAGACGTACTCATACATTACTCCGTTATTGAAATGGACGGTTTTAAAACTTTGAAAGCCGGACAACTCGTGCAATTTGAAATTGGCCAGGGACCCAAGGGGCTGATAGCTACTCGTGTCATTCCTGGCGGTGGAGAAGGCACAAGCCAGAGCACACAGACTTCCCGGGAAGAATCCCTGCCAGCCTGACAGTTATTGTCAGTCTGTCCCCAGAGTCCATAAGGCAATGTCACCCGGAACTTCGCCTTGTCGAAGATGTACGGGTGGCATCAGCCTCACAAGGGCCTGGAATGGAATGCACCTGTCAATCGGGTATCAGATTACGTGCGTATGAAAAACTGCACGATTGACGATCTGAATATCACATTGATGAGGGCAGGGAAGTGTTGTGTTTTGATGAATGCCATAGCTAACACTTATCAAAACACACTGCTTTTTCTTTTGTGCCCATTACTGCCCGGCACAAGAGGCATTAATAGCGATCTTAGACCGCTAACTCTTCTTTTTCCGTCACTTTATCAGTGTGAGTTTCTGGCTGGTTTTCACGAAGAATCAGATCTGCAGCTTTTTCAGCAATCATCATCACAGGCGCATTGGTATTCCCGCTGATCAGGGTTGGCATAATTGAGGCGTCAATCACACGTAAACCTTCCAGCCCCCGGACTTTCAGACTGGTGTCGACTACTGCCATGTCATCATTTCCCATTTTGCAGGTTCCCACCGGGTGGTAGATGTGATTGCCATTATTTCTTATATAAGACTCAAGCTCATCATCATCCTGTATACCCGACCCTGGCAGATACTCCTCCCCAGCATACCGGGACATCTCTGGTGACTGGATAATCTGCCTAACTCTTTTGATACCACGTACCATAAGATCCATATCAGCCTGTTTTTCCAGAAGATTCAGTTCGATCGCAGGGTGATCCATGGGGGATGCACTTTTAAGGGATACACGACCACGGCTTTCCGGCCTCAGGATACAGACATGAACCGAAAACCCGTATTGGAAGTATCTTGAGAGTTTACGACCATGATCTTCCATAGCCGCAGGGATGAAATGCAGTTGCAGATCAGGCCTCTCGACTTCCGGTGAGGATTTTATAAATCCCCCCGACTCTGCAAGACTGCTTGTCAGAAAGCCTTCTTTCTTGTGGAAATATTTCACTGCCTCCTTAATACCTCTGGCCATTCCCAATGGTCTGGCGAAAGCCATTGATGAGGCAGTCTTGTCACTGGCGACAACCAGAACATCAGGGTGCTCCTGAAGGTTTTCGCCAACGCCTGGCAGTTCATGTAAACAATCAACGCCGTGGGGCTCGAGTCTGTCTCTGGCACCGATACCTGAAAGCAGCATAATCTGGGGAGAACCGAAAGCTCCCGCGGAAAGAATCACCTCTTTTCGGGCAAAAAGTTTCCTTCTGGTAACACCTCGAACGACTTCAATTCCTATAGCCTTTTTTCCCTCAAGGATAACTCTGGCAGTATGACTGTTGGTCATGACTGTCAAATTGGTTCTATCATTGACAGGATGCAGATAGGCAGCCGCTGAACTGCATCTTTGGCCGTCTTTCTGTGTTACCTGATACCAGCCTACACCTTCCTGCTCAGCACCATTAAAATCAGGATTGTCTTTTTCTCCGATTTCTATTGCACCATTGATAAAAGCTTCACTCAAGCAGTGCTTACTTCTGGGGTCAGCAACATTCAGTGGACCACCGGTGCCGTGAAATCCAGAAGCACCTCGTTCCTGGTTTTGGGATTTTAGAAAATAGGGCAAGACATCATCGAAAGACCAACTGTCATTCCCCATAGCAGCCCACTGATCGTAATCTTCTTTTTGCCCTCTGATATAGAGCATGGCATTGATCGAACTACTACCACCCAGAGTCTTTCCCCGGGGACAGTATATATCCCGGTTATTCATGGTGGACTGAGCCTGGGCATTCAGCTGCCAGTTATGCAAACCGTGAGGCACAGTGATTGCTGCGCCGGCAGGTATATATATCAATGGAGACTTGTCACTGCCTCCTGCTTCTACCAGGCAGACCTGATGGTCATTATTCTCAGACAGGCGGTTGGCCAGAACACAGCCTGCAGAGCCACCCCCTACAATGATGTAGTCGAACTCTGTCATATAAATCACTTTATTATTATAGGTGTTTTTCAGCTGATAGCTGCTGAATACGTTTTCGCAAAAGCTTCTTGACTAGCCTGCTATCGCTCCAAATTGCTTCTTCTGTTCTGGCAGTTAATCATCAAAGAGTTTTGCAGCCCTCTTGATACCAGAGATTTATCCATTTTGATAGCCTGCCTGAGCACAAAAAACAAAATCTCAACAGACCCAGTCGAGAGTGTTTGCAACTGATAACCGCCCTTAGCACCAGTCTGAAATAAAGTTTACTGATAATTACAAAGATAGGTATGTTGGCATAAATTGCTGAATCTGCATCAACTATCCCAACTGCAAAGGCGCTAAGCTGGTCGGAGCATCAATATGCATCAGTTCCCGCTGAGGATCAAACATAAACCCAGACATAAAAGACGATGGATATATGGTCATAACTATTAGACTTCAGATTGCCGAGACACCTCCCTTTCCAGCAAACACTGCCGGAAAGGTGTTTGGAGACAGTGAAGAAAAACGTTTAACTGGCAGCAAATAGCTCAGAAACCACAGCTTTAGCTTCTTCCTGAATTTGCTTGAGGTGATCAGGGCCGACAAAACTTTCGGTATAGATTTTATAAACCGCCTCAGTACCAGAGGGTCTGGCAGCAAACCAGCCTTTTTCAGTAACGACCTTCAGGCCACCAATAGCAGCACCGTTTGCCGGGGCATGGGTCAATTTGGCAGTAATGGGATCACCCGCCAGAGTACTTGCTTTAACCATATCAGGGGTCATGGCTGACAGAACTTTCTTCTGCTCATCAGAAGCAGTAGCTTGTAGTCGTTCATAAACCGGAGAGCCATACTTTTTAGTCATTTCCTGATAATGCTCACCCGGATCCTTGCCAGTAACAGCAATGATCTCAGCAGCAAGAAGCGCCAGGATGAAACCATCCTTGTCTGTGCACCAG
>NZ_JAHHPQ010000611.1:0-1155 GCF_024606245.1 Endozoicomonas sp. SESOKO2 | reverse complement strand
GCCCGCTGCTGCTCACGGGTGCTGATTTTGACCAGCTGCTGAACAACAGTGAAAGTGCCACCGCTGATCTTTCGAGTCGACTGGACTGGAGCAAGCTGGTTATTGATATTGACAAGGATGATGGCATCACACAGAACGTCAGCTTCACTGCCGGTGATGTCACGGTCGCTCGTTTGGCAGGAACGGATACCTTATCGATCCTGCTGTCTGATGCCAAAGCTGCCGAACTTGAGGGCATTTTTGGTTATAAAGGCTCAGAGGATGGCGTTGATATCCAGGCGGGATTCCTGAGAGATCTGGCGGGTAACGAAGGTACAGCGACCACCAGTGACCTGACTCTGGATTATTCCGACATTGCCGCACCGACGGTATTGCAGGTTCGCCTTGAAGACCCCGGTCGATTCATTAATGGCGATGAGGTGGTCATTCTTGTCCAGCTCAGTGAGTCCGTCAACGTGAGTGGTATTGATGTCTCTGATGCCAGCACCTACCCAACCCTGGCATTGGATAACGGTGCCGTGGCCACCTACGACAGTGGTGCAGGTAGCGATACCTTAAGGTTTGTTTATACCGTCGGTTCAGGCAACAGTGAAAACACCCTGGGACTCAACTACGCCTCTGATACGGCACTGACCATACCTGCCGGAGTCATGATTTTTGATTCCGCAGGGAATAACATGCTGCCCACGCTGCCTCCGGTTAACAGTAATGATGCCCTGGCCCAGACGGGCAATGCCATTATTGATGTCAACGCCCCGGAAATTACTGCAATCAACAGTCTGACCTCGGATGGCCCTTACAATGAGGGCAAAGTGATCCAGCTTGAGGTGTCTTTTAGTGAAGCTGTCGATATAACAGGAACGCCGGTACTCAATCTGGATACCGGCGGTCAGGCCACGTACTCCAGTGGTGCGGGGACGGACAAACTGGTGTTTAGTTATACGGTGGGCAGTGGTGAAGACAGCGCAGATCTGGATGTCAGTAGTCTGGATCTGTCAAGTGGCAACATTACCGATCTAGCCGGTAATTCGGTTGATGTCAGCACTTTACCGACGGGAGCGCAGGCTAACTCCCTGGCTACCAATGCGGCACTTGAAATTGATACGACAGGTCCTTCATTACCGGGTCTGGGCGCGGTTAACTTCTCGGTTGGCA
>NZ_JAHHPQ010000610.1:0-3995 GCF_024606245.1 Endozoicomonas sp. SESOKO2 | reverse complement strand
GGTCTGACCGTAGGACAGACCCAGTTCGACATTCTGGTAGCGGTATTTACCGGCCAGCTCAAAACCTTTCAGGCGGGCTTCATCAACGTTTTCCCAGGTTGTTTTGGTTGGCATGCCAATCCAGTTTGGATCATAAACAAACTGCGTAATGAAGTTATCCACATCGTTTTGGAAAACGTTGGCTGTAATAGTCAGCTCATCATCACCCAGAAGATCAGCAAAATTCATCCGAGCTGAGATTTCCTTGTTCTTGGCTTCTTCAGGTTTGAGGTCCGGGTTGGGTACGAATGTATTGGTGCCAACTGGAGTTGCAAAGTGCGTTCCTGTCGAGAACATCTCTTCCATACTCGGCGCGCGGAAGGCTTCATTGTAACTGGCCGTCAGAGTCAGCCAGTCCGTGGTGTCCCAGATAAGGGCAACAGAGGGAGATACAGCGTCGTCAGTTTGCTTCTTCTCATCAATGTCGGACTCAGAACGATTATCCCTGGCCTCAAAACGGTCATAGCGAACACCGGTTTGCAATGTCCAGGCTTTGGCCAGAGGAACGTCGGCCTGAACGAATGCACCAGCGGTGGTAGACTCACCATCCAGAGCTTCCGGACGGTCACCAATTCCGGAATCATCCCGAACGGTTTCAATCGTGTTTCTGTAGGCATCCAGACCATAGGTCAGATCAAAATGAGTCAGCTTTGATAGGTTTGTAAAGGCTGTGCCCAGAGTTTTGTAATGGGTATTGTCAGTCTGTCCCTTTTCAATTCGATACTCGTCGAACTCGGTATCGTTGTAAAACAGCTGGAATTTGCTATCGATCAGAGCACTGTCAGGATTAAAAAGATAAGCAGCAGAAAGGTTGGTGTTGCTGGTTTCCTGAGTAATCAATGGGGAGCTACTGCCAACATTTGTTGCCGGGTTGCTGGGAACCTTGGCATTGGTTTGAGCCTGCTGAGCCTTAAACTCAAGACGACTGTCGTCATTCAGCTGCCAGCCCAGTTTGGCCATAGCACCCTGCTCGCGGGAGCCGGAGTTTTCTACGTCGTCGCCATTACCTTCGCCGCTGGTCCCTGTTTCGTAGTTACCACCGTCGTTGTAGTAACCATTAAGCAACCAGTCGAAGTTATTATTCACACCGTAAAGCGAACCACTGGTGCGAGATTCATTGTTGTTGCTGTGGAAGCCCTGGGATATATAGCCACCTAACGTTTCACCAGGTTCCAGCATCTCTTCTGCGGTTTTGGTGTTTTGTACAACCACACCACCGATTGCACCTGAACCCCACAGGTTACTGGATGGACCCTTAACCACCTCGATAGACTTCAGCAGTTCCGGGTCTGTGAAATAAGTCCCACGGTGACCATTGGAGAAGTTTTGACGGGCACCATCGGTGATCTGAAGAACACGAGTGCCTTCCAGACCACGAATATTGATGCTCTGGGAATTCGCACGAGGGCCACCACTGACAGAAACGTTTGGCAGAGACTTAACGGCTTGAGCCACAGACTCAGGTTGTTCCTGCCGGATCTGATACTGGTCTACGACTTCAATCGTTTGGGCCACATCATTGATGTCTTTTTCAGACCGGGTGGCAGTAACTGTTACCTGATTGAGCAGGGTTGCGTCAGTCTGAGATGCACTTTCTGCATATACAAAACCGGAAGACACTGCCATTACAGCAATTGCCAGTCTACTTTTGCTAAACGTCATTGTTTGCCTATGTGTACTGCTATTGGATGATTCTTTATAGAGATCAGTCACACAAGCGCTCTATTCTGAATACCCCGAAGCGCTCGTGATGATGGTGTCGGATAATATGCAAAACACAAACTAAATGCAAATCATTATCATTTATATTATAAGATGAAGATAGGTCGTGAAGGCTGTTTAATGGTTTGCCTTGTTCTAACGAAGGTATGGGAAACAGGTCTATTATTAGCACGGTATAGCCAAGTGACCTTGGCACACTTGCGACGAGATCATTTTGGTATGTCAACTCATTGATTTGGAGAGGCATAAAATGAAAAAGACACTACTGGCGCTAATGGGTGCGGCCATCATTCTGGCAGGCTGTCAGGACGAGAAACCTCCGGAGACGACTGCGGTTGAGGTTCCTGATGTCATAGAACTAGAAAGCGCAATTGATGTAACACCCATTGAAGAAAATCAAGTAACCAGCACCGACACGCCCGTCGACTCTGGGCACAACGCGCAAAACGCTCTCGATTGGAGTGGTGTTTACAAAGGTAAACTTCCCTGTGCAGATTGTGCAGGCGTTGACACAACGCTAACGCTGAATAAAGACGGCACATACTCATTGCTAGAGGTGTACGAAGGCAAAGGAGGCGAACCCACCA
The DNA here is from genome assembly GCF_024606245.1 of Endozoicomonas sp. SESOKO2. Lineage (NCBI taxonomy): Bacteria > Pseudomonadati > Pseudomonadota > Gammaproteobacteria > Oceanospirillales > Endozoicomonadaceae > Endozoicomonas > Endozoicomonas sp. SESOKO2. Next base: position 1,647 of record NZ_JAHHPQ010000610.1, on the reverse strand, counting down.
AATCTGAAGGTAAATTCAGTTGGAATAAATCGGGTAATATCATCACGTTGCTTAACGAGTCAGCTCCAAACCAATATTTCGTTGGTGAAAACACACTAATGAAACTGGATATGAACGGCGAGAAAGCAACCGGTGATCTGGCCTCACTCAACAACCTGAAAAAGGTGCCTTGATGGTGGCACTTAAACATGTTGCATGAAGCTGTTCGGTGCCGATGAGAGGAGGTGTCCGGTTGGACTGAGAAGAGGAGAGTTCCGAATGAACTCTCCTCGCCAGAACTACTGCTTGATCTTGTGCTTCAGAGTGGCTTCAACCCGGCGGTTGGCAGCACGTCCTTCAGCTGTTTCATTGCTGGCAACAGGCTGAGCTTCACCATAACCAACGGCGGTGATACTGTCGCCTGCAATACCGTAATCATTGACGAGAATGTTGCGAACGGCATCTGCACGACGCTGTGACAAGTTTTTGTTGTATTGCGCAGCACCTGTGTTGTCGGTATAGCCTGCAATCTCAACAGGTACATCGGGGTAGGCTTTCAGGAATTGCACGACTTCGTCAATGTTATCAATCTCGCCGGTTACCACGGCAGAGTTGGTAGCAAAGTTGACACTGAGCTTCATGCTGATGTCTTTTACCAGTGCAATCTTGCAGCCATTGTCGTCGACTTTGCGACCTTCGGGTGTGTTCGGACACTGATCCATATAATCCGGAACATCGTCTTTATCGCTGTCCAGTGCACAGCCATTGGCATCAACCGGCGCACCGGCTGGTGTATTTGGGCAGTTGTCACGACTGTCAGTCACACCGTCCTGATCAGTATCTGCCTCAACAGGCGCTGGCGCAGGTGCTGAACTGCCACCGAAGGCGTAACTGATTCCGACGTTGACCAGACTGTCCCAGGTGCTGTCGTCGGCTCCGTGGATACCTCTAACATCCCCGCGCAGCGACCAGTTTTCGTTAATGGCATAGCGGACACCAACGCCGGCATTGGCCTGTGTTTCCTGAGAATCATTGAGCTTGCCTTCAAATTCCCCATGGCCCACACCCAGAATGGCAAAAGGTTGCCACTTGGCCGTCATGGGCCTGAAGTAGTAGAGAGCATCCAGGTAATACTGGTTGACGTCAGTATCTCCAATTCTGCTGTCAGCATTGCTGTCGAGAAATCTCAGCTCTGTGGCCCATTGGTCGTTAAAGCGGTATTCACCCCCCAGAGTCAGTGTGGTGGCGTCATCCAGATTGCGATCAGAGTCAAAGTTCTGAAGACCAATTGCAGGGTTGATGTACCAGCGTCCTTCATTGGCAGAAACTGAAGCGGCCAGCCCGGTGGAAATTACAAAAGCCAGTAACTGTCGTTTTTTATACACGGCTACATTCCTTGGTGTCGTTGAAGTGCAGGCAAAGTGTACCTATTTAATGTGCATCTGTTAAATGTCTTTTTCACGACGTCAAATGAGATTTTTACCCTATACTCAACGACAGTGACTAAATAATGTGCTGAAGGCATTTATAATTACGAAAAAAATACTGTCGCTTATCGAGAAATCCCTGAGAAAACCTTGCTGCCCTGAATACCATCAAAGCCACTGTGGTGAATGGTCGGCTGTACATCTGTGCAAGGAGCAACAGGCTTGTCTCCACTATCTATAC
>NZ_JAHHPQ010000609.1:0-4913 GCF_024606245.1 Endozoicomonas sp. SESOKO2 | reverse complement strand
CTCAAAGCCCTTGATGATTATACCAACGGTTACGATTTTGCCGATGCAATGATTGGTCATCATAACCAGCTTCAATGTAAAGCCACCCGGACATTTGATCGCAGGGCTTCACGCCTCACTCAATTCAGCTTGCTCAGGAACTTTGATCATTGATCCAGAACTTATTGAGCAATGATTGACTGGGACTGAAAGCCTGTCTCGTAAGCAATCACCTTATCATTTGCGTACGCAGCCAATGGCTCTTACACTTCTAGTCACCATACCCCTTGGCTAAAATCCAACTGCATTTGGGTAGCCTCATCGTAATCACACAATTTCTTTGACGCATTCAAGCGGCTATCTTGACCTTAAGAAGTTTGATCTACATCACTGCAGGAATGAATCGGAGGCACTGTATGTCTGCTAGTCAATGTCCGGTTTTGCATCATACCGCTGGCGGCGGCACTTCCAATCAGGATTGGTGGCCCAATCGGTTAAAGCTGGAAATTCTCCGACAACACGGTGATGCCTCTAACCCGATGGGCGCGCATTTCGATTATGCGGCTGAGTTCAACACTCTGGACCTCAAAGCAGTCAAAACTGACCTGGAAACACTGATGACTGATTCCCAGCCCTGGTGGCCAGCAGATTTTGGTCATTATGGCCCTCTCTTTGTACGAATGGCCTGGCACAGTGCCGGAACCTACCGGACCCTTGATGGCCGGGGCGGTGCAGGCACAGGTAGCCAGCGTTTTGCACCGCTCAACAGTTGGCCGGACAATGCCAATCTCGACAAAGCCCGTCGTTTGCTCTGGCCTGTTAAACAGAAATATGGCAAAAAACTGTCCTGGGCCGACCTAATGATTCTCGCAGGCAATGTAGCCCTCGAAGCCATGGGCTTTAAAACCTTTGGCTTTGCCGGCGGACGAGTGGATATCTGGGAATCAGAAAAAGACATATACTGGGGCAACGAAAAAACCTGGCTGGGTGATGAGCGCCACATCGGTGAACGCGACCTGGAAAAGCCACTGGCCGCGGTCGAGATGGGCCTGATCTACGTTAACCCCGAAGGCCCCGATGGCAACCCTGATCCGAAAGCCGCTGCTATGGAAATTCGCAGTACTTTTGCCCGCATGGCCATGAACGATGAGGAAACCGTTGCCCTGATTGCTGGTGGTCATACTTTTGGCAAATCTCACGGGGCGGGTGACCCTTCTCTGGTTGGTCCTGAGCCCGAAGCGGCAGACATCACCGAACAGGGACTGGGATGGAGCAGCAGCCATGGATGCGGTAAAGCCGGTGATACCATCACGGGTGGTCCTGAAGTCACCTGGACCAGCCAGCCTACCCAGTGGAGCAACCTGTATTTTGAAAATCTGTTTAAATACGAATGGGAACTGACCAAAAGCCCGGCCGGAGCTTATCAATGGATGGCCAAGGACAGTGAAGCCACCATTCCTGACGCTCATGAACCAGCAAAACGTCATCAGCCCACCATGCTAACCACCGATCTGTCGCTCCGGGTTGATCCAGCATACGAGGAAATATCCAGAAACTTTTATAAAAACCCGGATCAGTTTGCCGATGCCTTTGCCCGCGCCTGGTTTAAGCTGACTCACAGAGACATGGGGCCCAGAGCACGCTACCTGGGTCCGGAAGTGCCCAGCGAAGTGATGATCTGGCAAGACCCCGTTCCACCTGTTGATCATGAACTGGTGGATAAAGATGATCAAGAGGCACTTAAGCAGCAGATTCTCGATTCGACCCTCTCCATCCGCGAACTGGTATCAACCGCCTGGGCTTCTGCCTCAACCTTCAGAGGTTCGGATATGCGTGGAGGTGCCAATGGCGCTCGAATCCGACTTGAGCCGCAGAAAAACTGGGCGGTTAATAGACCAGAACAACTCTCACGTGTTCTGCAGCAACTTGAAGATATCCAGCAAGCGTTCAATGGCTCTCAATCAGGTAATAAAAAGATTTCCCTGGCCGACCTGATTGTTCTGGGCGGTTGTGCAGCCATTGAACAGTCTGCTAAAAATGCTGGCCACGATATTGAACTGGTATTCACCCCTGGTCGTATGGATGCTTTACAGCAGCAAACGGATGTTCAGAGCTTTCGGCTACTGGAGCCCATGACAGACGGCTTCAGAAACTATCAGAAAAAAACCACAGATGTACCTGTTGAAGCACTTTTAATCGACAAGGCTCAGCTGTTGACCCTGACCATTCCTGAAATGACGGTGCTTATTGGAGGCATGCGTGTTCTCAATACCAACAGTGACCAGAGTCAGCATGGGGTTTTTACCTCTAAAACAGATGCACTGACCAATGATTTCTTCATCAATCTGCTGAATATGAATACTGAGTGGAAACCGACGTCTGTGGATGAAGATATTTTTGAAGGTCATGATCGTAAAACCGGTGCCAGTCAGTGGAGTGCAACCCGTGTAGACCTGATTTTTGGCTCTGACTCCGAACTGCGTGCTGTGGCTGAAGTCTACGGTTCATCCGATGCTGGCGAGAAGTTTGTTCATGATTTTGCTGCCGCCTGGGTCAAAGTGATGAATCTTGACCGATTCGATCTCAGAGCTTCCTGATTGTTTCATCATAAAAAAAACCGCCAGGATCAGCTGGCGGTTTTTATGGACTGGATAGTACTTCAGTCTCAGGCATTGACCTCCCGGGTCACCTGAACGACCTGACCGCTTTCTTCAGCAGAGATGCATGCTGCAGCAGTGAACGCAACGTCGGTTGAACTGTTTAGAGCGGTTTCAGCAGAATCCTGGATAACGCCGATGATAAAACCGACAGCAACCACCTGCATGGCCACATCGGCAGAGATCCCGAAAAGACTGCAAGCCAGTGGAATCAGCAGCAGAGAGCCACCTGCAACACCGGAAGCGCCACAGGCCGAGATGGCAGCGATCACACTTAGAATCAGAGCGGTTGGCATGTCTACCTGAATACCCAGAGTGTTAACTGCGGCGAGGGTCATCACAGTGATGGTGATAGCAGCGCCTGCCATGTTGATGGTCGCCCCCAAAGGTATGGATACCGAGTAGGTATCTTCATGTAGATCCAGCTTTTTGCACAGTTCCATGTTCACTGGAATGTTGGCAGCAGAACTACGGGTAAAGAATGCGGTTACACCGCTTTCGCGCAGACATTGGAAAATCAGCGGGTATGGGTTGCGCTTCAGTTTGGCAAACACGATTAGTGGGTTTACAACCAGCGCAATAATCAACATGCAGCTGATCAAAACCATCAGCAGCTGGCCGTACTCAGCCAGGGCAGAGAAACCAGTCTTGGCTACTGTGTTGGCTACCAAACCGAAAATGCCAAAAGGTGCCAGCTGGATAACAAAGCGAACGACGTTGGATACCGCATCGGAAAGGTCGTGAACCACACGTTTGGTGGTATCTGAAGCACGATGCAGCGCGAGACCCAGAGCAACGGCCCAAGCCAGGATACCGATAAAGTTGCCGCTCATCAGGGCTTCAACAGGGTTCTGGACAATGCTGAACAGCAGGGTGTTCAGTACTTCGCCAACACCCTGTGGAGGATTGGCGCTGGCTTCATTGGTGACCAGAGTCAGAGTGACCGGAAAGGCAAAGCTCATGACAACAGCCGTCAGAGAAGCAGCCAGAGTACCAATCAGGTACAAGCCAATCACGGGTTTCATGTTGGTATGCTGACCTTTTTTCTGGTTGGCAATAGAGGCAGCCACCAGCATAAAAACCAGAACCGGCGCTACGGCCTTGAGAGCACCGACGAACAAAGAGCCCAGAACAGAGAAAGAAAGAGCTGTATCGGGAGCAACGACCGCCAGGCCTGCACCCAGCAAAATACCAATGAGAATCCTCAGCACCAGGCTCGTGCTGGCCATGCGTTCGAATAGAGATTGAGTTTCACCCATACTGTACCTACTTTATTTATAATAGAGTTCGCGCCCTTTCTGATAATCAGGTGATAATCAGGGAAAGGCTAAACCCCCAGCTCCAGGCTGTTTGATCATTCCAACTTCCATAGCGTGTCATCTGTCTGAAAGACCCTTTCACGGTACGGAAATCACCAATCGGGTGATCACTTTATAAGCAATTCGCACAAATCGAGTGTGCAAACCTAATGGATCAGCCCCACTGCAGTATTGATATGTGTCAATTAATTAGACCTTTAATCCATAGAGTAAGTTCACTCTTATTTTTCCGCCAGCTGGCCTAATGGTCATTTTAAAGGACATTCAAATACGCCCCTCAACTCTGCTGACTTTTTGTCTCGGGGCTGAAAAATAAGCTTTTTCCATTGTTTTCCGGCTTTGAAAACTGCTTTTTTACCCATTTGTTTATTGAACACAAAATTGAGAATAGAGAATCTCTGACCACAGGCCATTGTGGATTAAACGGTAATAAGAAGGGGCTCCCCCAGACATTTGTCAGTAAATTACATCAATCAGCCATGAACAACTGAAACAATTCTTCTTCACACTCAGGGATGAAATATTTTTCACGATAAGAAATACGTATATTCGTTCTGCGACACTGTCTTCTGCCGCATAAGTAATCCATCAAGATCCAAGGACACATACTACTCTTTTGGAATGAGGAAAAGATCAGTTCCAAGTCTGTTTTTGAGCGGTATAATCTGCAACAGGCATTGAAAATGCTGAACAGCAGTGATGCAAACATTATCATCATTGCGTACACGGGTACCCGCACTCCAGCTCGTTCAGTCGGGCCTTTTGTCGCTGGACCGCGAGGCCGTGCCGGAAGGTTAATCCACCAAGTTTGCTTGTTCTCAGCACGCCTTTACAACAAACCAGAAATTTATGCGCCGTAAAACATCTTTTACCGATTCATCATCGGAAGTGATTAATAAATACCGCGGAACGGTCAGTGGACGATGGTTTGACCTGATTAATCTGCAACTACAGAAAC
>NZ_JAHHPQ010000608.1:0-27106 GCF_024606245.1 Endozoicomonas sp. SESOKO2 | reverse complement strand
TGTAATCAACTACGGATTCTGGTACGGCATCTGCAAAACAACGGGGCTGGTCGCTGCCCTTTCCGGTCGGTTTGGCCTGTCCGGCACAGAGCAAAATGAGTTACAAGAGGCCAAATCATCTTTTTGTAATCAACTCGCTGCCGTTATCACCTCCACCGAGGTGGCTTTAGCCGGTCGCGTATCGCCCTGGCCTCTTGAGACGCCCTGGTGGCAGCCACTGCGATTTGTAGGAACAGCATACAGTGCATATGAAGCATACACTAACCGCGATCCCTATCTTATACCCATAATGACTACGGCTTACTTTACCCATGAGGTGATGGCAAGAACGGTAGCCGGAGCCACTACTGTCGGGGGTTTAAGGTACCAGAATGAAAGTACAATCCAACCTTTGGACTATACCCACACTGAATATAAAATGTTGTCATTTTTCACTGGCATGATGGTCGGGACAATAGTCCACGAGAAAATGATTGCCAGAGGTGTCTCTCCGGGAAAAGCAGCTTTTGGTTACATCATATCTGCCGTATTGACAGACGGAATATTATTAATAAGTAATCTCTCAAAACGTATTTTAGACGGTGATATTAGAGTTGAAACAGCAACGGCAGCAGAAGTCTTAGCCGGAACCGGAGCCATAGCTGGGTCATGGGCCACAGCTACAGTCGGAGTCGTAAATGTTGCGCAATCACCAAATTCATTATTCTTGGGCCACGTCACATTAGCCAACTTGTTTGTGGCAGAAAGTCTGACTGCTACTGTTCGAACTGAACTATGGTGCGCCGCTGGAATGGCGACGGGATCGGTAGTCGGAAGCGAAGTTGTGCATCTTCTGTGGCAACAACGCTCAAGACTGGATTCAAACCATTTATTGAATAACGTTGCTCTTACCCTGGCTCCTGCCTTGGCTCTCGCTCTGATCAATGGCTTTTCAAACAACATAGTCTATGGCTACTCACTGGAAGAGAGTTTCAGCGAAACAGCTCGTAACCAATGGAAGAAATTTCATGCTCCTTTGGATTATTTGTACACCTTGTTTAAATAACAGAGAGTTGATGCGAGGGTGAGAAACGTTACGACCTATGGGTGATGATGGTTAAAGCCCAGTCTGACACGATGGCTTGAAACATCAAAACAGCCCCATCTGTCCGTCAATCAACGTATTAAAATCAAGATTTATAAAAGGTAGAACTCCGTCCGCCACCGGCTTTAGCTGCTTGTCGATGTAATGTTGATAATCAATAGGGCTGGTGCAATATTCCAGCGGCTCAGGTCCATTGACTGTCATCAGGTACTGAATCCAACCTTTTCGCTGATACTTAAGTGATTTTCCCAGTGACTGATTGATCTCATCCGCCTTTCTGGCCGCCCTGACCTGGGGAGGAATGTTTTTAACATAGTCCTTGAGATTTCGCCGCAGTCGCTTTCGATATACCAGTTTGTCATCCCACGCTCCGGCCAGCGTTTTCTGAACGGTTTCCGTGACCAGCTTTTCCGGGGATTGATCATTAAACACTAACGAGAACAGTTCCGTTTGAAAATACTTGGCCAATGCCGTCCAGTCAGAACGCACCGTTTCCAGCCCCTTGAATACCAGTTCCTGTCCACCAGCAGTGGATTTAATGCCGGCATAGCGTTTTTTACTGCCGGTGTCCGATCCACGTATGGTAGGCATCAGAAACCTCTGGTAGCAAGTTTCGAACTCAAGTTCCAGCGCCGAGTCCAGTTGCAAATCTTCTCTCAGTTTGGCTGTCCAGCGGTCATTGATCATACGTTCCAGTTTTTTACCGGTCGATCTTGCCTGTTCATCGGAATAGGCCTCATCCAAAAGCACGAAAGTAGAATCAGTATCACCGTAAATCACCCGATAGCCCTGCCCTTCTATCCATCGGGCTGTCTGCTGCATGATTTCATGCCCTCGCAGGGTAATGGAGCTGGCCAACCGGGTGTCATAGAAACGACAACCACCTGAGCCCAACACGCCATAAAAAGAATTCATAATAATCTTCAGCGCCTGAGAACGGGCAGCATCGTTTTGCTTCTTGGCCTCATCCCTTTGAGCCCAAAAGGAAGCAATAATATCAGGGAGAAAATGCCGCTCACGTGAGAAAAGTGCGCCACGAAAACCGGGAATCGTACCTTCCGGTTCTTTCAAACCTTCTACCAGCCCGAGGGGATCAATTTTGAAGGTTCTGATGATCGAAGGATAAAGGCTCTTGAAATCCAGAACGATCACATTGCGATAGAGTCCGGGAATGGAATCCATGACATAACCCCCCGGACTGGCCAGACCACCCCCTTCTGGTAAATTCGGAGCCACATAACCGGCTCTGTGCAAACGTGGCATATAGAGATTGGTAAAGGCCTGGACTGAGCCTCCCATCCGATCAAGCTCCAGCCCGGTCAGATGACTGCGCAATCTCAGGTAATCAAGAATGTTGGTGTGTTCAAAAATCTCTTCAACCAGTCGGCAGTCTTGCAGGTTGTAACGGGCCAGCTTTTCCTTGTTATGGTGAAAGTCATGATTAATGATAGCCATCCGGTTATCTACGTCTTCTGTCGCTTTACCTTTGCCCAGCAGCGTCTGTGCCACAAACTCCAGACTAAAGCTGTCAAACTGATAGGTTGCAGCCTTTAAGGCCTCGATACCATCGATGACCATTCGACCGGGCAGAGTAATGAAGCCCTGTCCACTTTCACCTCTGCGATTTCTCCAACTGGCTGCCTGTTGCCCCCTTCCCAGTTTTAACTTCATTCCATAGCGTTCCGCTCGTTTGAGCAGTAGCCGAAAATCAAAGTTAATGACATTCCAGCCAATCACTATGTCGGGGTCCAGAGTTCCAAGCGTCTCTTCAAGCGCCACAAGAAGTGCTTTTTCATCCGGAACCCATTGTATCCAGTCGACCCGCTCCTGATCGCCTACCATGATAACCCGTCCAAAGTCTCCTCCCGAAAGACCCACTGAGTAAAGTTCTCCCCGCTCGGAACATTCAATATCCAGGGAAACTACTTTGAAGTCGGGATTAAACTCTGCAGGACGAATGCGCGCATTGCGGTACTCCCGATAACCTGACTTCTGCACCGGATCTCCGGTGAATGCCACGCCACCGTAGACAAACCTCTCCATCAGAAACCGGTCTGCCAGCCTGACATCGGCTTCCAGCAACTCTATGCCTCTGGTACGAAAATATTCCTGCATCTGAAACGATTGCTGCACGTTATGACTATAAAGGGCAGTGACTGGCTCATGGCGAAAGTTCTTCAGAGGCAGCGGTTTTGCCTCAATCGTTGGATAAGTCCTGAAAAACTCACTCTGTAGCGGCTCAAACTCAGAGGAAACGACAAAGCAGACGGGACGCACCTCTTCAATTACCAGTCTTGCAGGGCCATCATCGGTGACAACCCACATAATAACTTCCGCCTGTCCCCTGTGGTCCTGGCTATGTCGGCTCAGAAGAAAGCCTCTGCGTACAGGCTCGGTATTTTGCAAGTCAGTTCTCAAATGTTGTTCTGTTTTCGGACTGGCTCCCGGGAGAGCATAATTTCCTGATATTAACATTGCCGCAGCAGCGCGGGGAGGCTAAAAACAAGAATCCGGATGGACAAACTCTCAGGACTGGCTAAAAATGGAGATACTTCAAGACCTTAACAAACGGCCCCTTGTGAGGGGTTGCATAAAAACACTGCTTCATCTTTGAACAGGGTGAAGTGATTTTTGAGATAAGAAAAATGACAGGTTCAGTTTAATGACATTACCTGACGATCTTGAATACCTGACAGGCTTTGGTAACGAACACGAAACAGAGGCATTACCCGATGCCCTGCCCAAGGCCTGCTTCAATCCTCAGAAAGTGGCTTATGGTCTGTATTGTGAACAGTTTTCAGCCACTGCTTTCACAGCGCCCAAACACCAAAACCGCCGAACCTGGACCTACCGAATCCGCCCTTCTGCTGTTCAGGGAAACTACCAGTGCTGGGATAAGAACCCCTTGCTGGAAACCGCTCCCCTGGATCTGCCTCCTGTGCCGAGCCCACTTCGCTGGGACCCCCTGCCCGCTCCTGAACAACCGACTGATTTTATCAGTGGCCTGACCACTATTGCAGCCAATGGTAAAGCCATCACGCAGATCGGTAGTGCCATTCATCTATACGCAGCTAATCAAAGCATGGAAAAGCGTTTTTTTTATAATGCCGATGGCGAGCTGCTGATTGTCCCTCAAACAGGGGCTCTGATGATCTTTACCGAACTGGGTCGATTACAGGTCAGTCCGGGCGATATCGCCGTGATTCCGCGGGGTATGAAATTCAGGGTCAACCTACTGGAGAGTCAAGCCAGCGGCTATCTCTGCGAAAACTATGGAGCCCCGCTCACCCTGCCGGAACGTGGCCCGGTAGGTGCCAATGGCTTTGCCAATGACCGGGATTTCCAATACCCCGTTGCCTGGTATGAAGATAAAGAAGGTGATTTCGAACTGATCGGTAAATTTGCCGGTCATCTTTATGTCTGTGAGCTCAATCACTCCCCATTGGATGTCGTTGCCTGGGTGGGGAATTCTGCGCCCTATAAATACGAGCTGTCCCGCTTTAATGCCATCAACACAGTAAGTTACGACCATCCTGACCCCTCTATTTTTACAGTACTGACATCTCAATCTCATACACCCGGCGTCGCCAATCTGGACTTTGTCATCTTCCCTCCCCGCTGGATGGTGGCTGAAAACACCTTCCGCCCCCCCTGGTATCATCGCAATTTTATGAGCGAGTTCATGGGATTGGTTCATGGTGTTTATGACGCCAAGGAAAATGGATTTGTACCCGGTGGAAGCAGTCTGCATAACAGTATGTCACCCCATGGTCCTGATGCAGACGTATTCAGGAAAGCCAGCGAAGCGCAGCTTAAACCCGTGCGTTATGAAAATACTCTGGCCTTCATGTTTGAATCCCGATACGTCTATGTACCCTCAAAATTCGCGATGGAGAGCGACATACGACAAAAAGACTATATTAAATGCTGGTCTGGCCTGCAGAAGCACTTTGACCCGAACCAGAAACCTTAAACAAGAATAATCATGAGTGTCAGGCTACGCTATTGGCTGCTGACACTCTGTTTTTCCAATGCACTCAGGATAGATAATGATTTCACTGAACGAGACTCATGACGTCAATCTCACCAGCTGGGTATATTGTGCTAACCAGTCAGACTGCGACTTCCCCATTCAGAATCTGCCTTTTGCTGTTTTTCGCAAAGGCAGCGAGCCCTTTCGGTGCGGCGTAGCCATTGGTAACCAGATTCTGGATCTCAAGGCGACAGCAGCACTGAAACCTTTTGACGGCAAAGCAGCCGACGCACTCGCAGCTTGTGCCCACGATAACCTCAATCCCCTGATGGAGTTGGGTTTTGAATATTGGAGTGCTCTCAGGCTGAGCCTGTCCAGGGCACTGAGAACAGAGTCAGAGCTTGAAAGCCAGCTGAAACCCTTTCTGCTCACCATGAATAAAGCCGAATTTGCCCTGCCCTGCCAGATTCGGGATTACACTGACTTCTATTCATCTATCTATCACGCCAAAGCAGTCGGTTCATTATTCAGACCCGATAACCCTTTGCTGCCTAACTACAAATGGGTGCCTATTGGCTACCATGGCAGAGCCTCTTCTATTGAAGTTTCAGGGCAGACTTTTCATCGTCCACAAGGTCAAACCAAAGCGCCGGATGCAGAACAACCCTTATATGGTCCTTGTAAACGACTCGACTATGAGCTTGAAATGGGCATTTTCATCGGTCAGGGCAACCCTCTGGGTGCTCCTGTTGCGCTGGATGAGACCGATCAGCATGTATTCGGAATGTGTCTTCTGAATGACTGGTCTGCACGGGACATCCAAGCCTGGGAGTACCAGCCCCTGGGACCGTTTCTGGCCAAAAGCTTTGCCTCTACCATATCGCCGTGGATTGTCACGCTGGAAGCACTGGCACCCTACCGAACCAGTTACCTTCGTCCTGCCGATGATCCACAACCCCTGCCTTATTTGAGCTCGGAAGAAAACAGCACCCTGGGAGCACTGGATATTCAGCTGGAAGTCCTGCTACAAACACCCGCTATGAAAGGTGCTCAGCAAAGTATGGAAAAACTGTCTCAGTCCAGTTTCAAACATTCTTACTGGAGTGTTGGACAGATGGTGGCTCATCACGCCAGTAACGGTTGCAACCTGCAATCCGGTGATTTGCTGGGAACGGGTACTCAGTCAGGCCCCAGGCCAGAGGAAGCAGGCTCTTTACTCGAGCTGACAAAAGGTGGCAAGGAGTCTTTGACCCTGACCAATGGTGAACAAAGAACGTTCCTGCAAGACGGAGATACCGTTGTCATGAGAGGCTGGTGCGAGAAAGAAGGCGCTGCCAGAATCGGCTTCGGTGAAGTCTCAGCCACCCTTCTGCCAGCAAAGGAGTAATGCCATGAAGCTTTATAGTTACTTCCGATCTTCAGCGGCTTATCGGGTAAGGATCGCCCTGAACCTGAAAGGACTGGATCACGAATTGATCCCGGTTAACCTGTTGAAGTCAGAGCAGACGAAGGAGCAATATAAAAGCATTCAACCCCAGGGACTGGTACCGGCAATGGCAGTCGGGAATAACAGACTGATTCAGTCAATGGCTATCCTGGAATGGCTTGAAGAAACCTGTCCGGAACCGACCATTATCCCGGGTGATGTCTGGCAGAAAGCCCAGATCCGCAGCCTGGCCAATATCATCAGCTGCGATATACATCCTCTGAACAACCTGAGAGTTCTGAAATATCTCAAGTCAGAATTTGCAGTGAGTGACGAACAGAAAAACCAATGGTACCAGCACTGGATAAAAGCCGGGTTCGAGGCTTATGAGCAGCAATTGGGGGATGACTATTTCTGTATCGGAGATACACCCACCCTGGCCGATATCTGCCTGATACCGCAGGTCTACAATGCCTTGCGATTTAAAGTATCGTTAACGGATTATCCAAAAATCCAGGCAGTCCATCAGCACTGCAATGAACTCAAGGCATTTATTGATGCCAGTCCGGAGCAACAGCCTGATAGCACTCTGTAACAGAAGCTCAACGCCGCTTCAAAGCAATGATCGCCCTGCGATCGTTGATAGCCAGGTAAGCTAACTTTTCGAATTCAGGGTATTCACCGGGTTGATAAAGATTTTTCTTGACGACGATCTGCCGAGTGACAACCAGTGTATTACCCTCCATCTTATAGTGACTGCTGTATGAGCCTGCCCCGTTACGCACCTCGAGGTTTTCAGGCAGCCGGGTTACTTTGTAGTTTTTTGGCAGTTTCATGCGGTGATCCCATCGATAATGTCGAGCTCCTACCGTAAACGGGAACTTGCGTTTTCCATCCACGAGATAAGTTCTCAGTGCCAGCACATCCTGAAAATCAAGCCCTGGTGCTGTGGTGATAAACCCTTCCCTGCCCAACTGAAAAGCGTAGGGACTGTGCCAGTCACCCTGATAAGCAGGCTGTCTTTCCAGATCATAAGCAGGCGTTCCCCAAGAAATATTACCAAAGCCACCACTCAAGGTGTCCGCCAGAAGATTACTGGCCTTCCATTCACCACTACCACTGGATGCCAACAACTCCCGAATCTGTTCTCCAATAATTCCAGTGCCAGTGACCATACTCTCTCCTCTCAAAAGTCCATTACTGGAGAGCACTGACTGGTTTTTTACCCAGTAGCGGTTCTGATCTGGTTGCATGGCAGGAAGATATCGAGTTTCGCCTTCAGGACCGGCCACTACTACCCGTTTGCCCGAAAGACTATAATCCAGCAACCCGAACGTAGACAGTGGCGAAACAGGGTTGAGCCAAGTGTTCAACTCAGGGATGAACAACAACACATGATTGAATTGCATGGAAGTCGCCACCGGCCAATCCTTATAGCTGTCATCCCAGCTGACCAGTGCCGGCTTTGACTCAACACCGCGGGCTTTTAACAGTGCCTGCAACAACAAAGCCTGATCTTTGCAATCACCATAACCATGACGAAGAATCTCTTCCACCGGGTGAGGAACCAGCATATCCTCCAAATTGAAGCTGAGAGACAGGTAATTAATATTTTGTGCCACCCAGTTATAAATCAGGACGGCCTCTTCCCTGGGATGTTTGGCTCCCTGTGTGATCTCCTCAGCCAGCGCACGGATTTCATCACTGTCAGTCTGCCTGTTCAGGCTGCTCTCATAGTATATCTGACCGATCTCTTCCCAGCTTTTCAGTGAGGTCAGCGCAAACATGGGCAGTACATCATCCGAACTGACCATATTTGGCTCCATCTCCTGATAAGGGAAGTTTTCGAGGCTAACCGTTAACTCTTTTCGTTTGCCTTTCCGGGACTCTTTCACAGCAAACTCGCCTCTACTCCCCCATTTCATGGGTATGTTTTCAGGCAGCAGAATCGTAGCCACTATTTTCTTCTGCTCCAGTTCCAACTCAGGCTGTAGTGCCATATTAAAGCCCATGGGACTTTTCTTCTTCACCACATGCTTGAACTTCAACTTCATGATGCTGCCAGGTATTAAGCGGGAAAAAATGACCACAGCTTCCCTGTTACGCCGCTCCTTATCACGCCCGCCCAGATCCTGTTCGTAAATATTCTCTTTTTCAACCGGGAACACTTTTCCGTCCGGATGGGTGATCGAAGCTTCCAGAACTTTCAAGGATTCATTTTCGGAAAAATAACTATAGTGATATTCCTGCATCTCCTCCGCACCCGCGGGGGTCAGTACCTGATACTCCAGCGTTACAGTACGGGTATAAGTCAGATCATCCTGAATCTCGATGCGATAATCCGACAACAGATTGCGATAGTCCTGAACAGCTTCATCCGCCTGAACCAGACCTGAAATGATCAACAACAATAAGGACAAAAAAGCAAAATAAACACGCATAAAATCATTTTCACCAAACATAACTCCTCCTTAAAATGAATGGAATTCACGCATGAATTTAGACCGTTAATATTGTAAAAGTTCAGCGTAGGCCGTTATTTAGAGGCTGAGACGCGTCGAAGGTAGTCAAGATTCATTCGGACCGTCGCTTCAGAGCCACTCCATAAGCATGGTGACTTGATGGCTTCTTTTGCATACCTCAAACAATAGGTTCAAGCATTTTTAGAAACTCAGCCATAGTGTTTGCTAACTTGCGATGAGGTTTCTTACCGACTTTTTCTGCCCAGATCTCACCGGTTTCATTATTCAGGGTAAGATTGATGTCTTCCATATCGGTGACGGCAAAAAACAGGGTAACAGGCTGACGGAGTTTGCGTTTCATCCAGATGTGTCCCAGCAGATTTTCCTGCAACCGTTCAAAATCTCCGGAGCTCCAGGCAAACAATAATTCCAGCCCCCCTTCTTCGGTTCTGGCGGGCAGGTTCGCCGAGTAAA
This sequence comes from Endozoicomonas sp. SESOKO2, assembly GCF_024606245.1. Classification (NCBI taxonomy): domain Bacteria; kingdom Pseudomonadati; phylum Pseudomonadota; class Gammaproteobacteria; order Oceanospirillales; family Endozoicomonadaceae; genus Endozoicomonas; species Endozoicomonas sp. SESOKO2. The sequence continues at coordinate 17,687 of NZ_JAHHPQ010000608.1, read as the reverse complement.
AGCTGCCGTAATAGGCTTTCAGATCCGGATGTAGCTCCAACTCAACTGCCGATTCAATATTGCCAAAATCCAGCTGCGGCTCGCACTCCACAGGCTGCCAGCCCACTTCTGCTCCATCCATGACCTCCTGCATTTCGCAGGGAGAGGGCCAGTCACTGTCATGTTCAATCACAGGCAACGACTGATGCTCTAACTGATAGCGGTTCCTGAATTTCTGCTGAAAATCAATCAAGGCATCTTTGACAGTGTGGCTGCTGGGCATAGGGACTTCCTGAGTCAACAAAAAATAGCGGAAAGGTGAGTATAACGTCCTCCGGCCTGTTCGTGCTGAACTTTTGCCTTGCCTCAACTCGTTCCCACGCTGGGAACCACAGAGCTTAAAAGCGTGGGAACCAGTGCTCTGTAGGGAACAATTTCATAACGAATCTTGATATAAAAGGGAGAGTGGGTACTCGGCAGGTATAACTGCATCACTCAAGCTGAATGACTCCCGCCTTTGCGACAGCCTCCTTCGCGGGAATGAAGACCTCCTACATTATCCCCTGCAGAGGAACCAGGGTTTTACAACAGGCTCCGAAACATGGGGACGGGGATGACTAATTTTTTGGAAAAAAAAAGCCCACTGTAAGAAGTGGGCTTTTTTCATTGAAATCACTTATATGGTAGGCGGTACTGGAGTCGAACCAGCGACCTTTACGATGTCAACGTAACGCTCTAACCAGCTGAGCTAACCGCCTGAAGCTGCTGCGTATGTTATCAACGCAGCTGAAAAATGCAAGCCCCGATGCCCGATTTATCTGATAGAAAATCAAACGCCTGGCTGGACCCGAAAATGATCAAAATACATACAAAGCAAAGCATGTATATAGCTAAAATCCGCTCAATCCTCTGTACAAAAAACGTTCATATTGTTGTCCCGATGAATATCTGACAACAGATTACGAACAGCTGTTTCCCCTGTTAAAGCAGCGCAGATATAAGCGCTTGGCTACTCTGGATGAATCCTGAACCGATTAGTTTTTTTAAGGACTGAGGATTAATCAATGCTCTCTGATTTGGGATTTTGAACTATTTCTTGTTTTTCAACTCAAATCTAATAAGTGATACATCTGTACCACTCAAGATCAATGACGTTTCGTAAGCCAACGCCTCAGGCAGAGTGACTCGAAGAGGTTATATTTTTATACCAAAAAAACTGATTAGGAGAAAAAAATGTTATTAATTAATAAAAAATCTTATCTAAAAACTGCCATTCTATTTCTTTTTGTTTTTACTTCCGGTGTCAGCACCGGTAACGCACAATCATTTGACCTTGAAGAAATAACAAAAAAATTTGGAAAAAGCGGTATTCATATAGAAGTTTCTACCTTTACGAGCACTAGCAGTACAGTGACGAAAAGCAAATCGGTTAATGGAAAATTAAAGCGTCATCAACAGATTAAAAGCAACTCATGCAATGGCAAGATAATTTCTACAGTTGATAAACCTAAAAGTCTGACTGCTAATGAATTTTATGCTGAGACGGGGCTGTTGACTATCAGCTCTGGCATAAAAAGTGGGAGCAATGAAATCAAGATTTCTTTCTTTGATCCTGATACAGGGCAGTCTTTAATGTTGACACTTTTCAATCAGCCACAATATTTTCAAATAACTCAGGCTATGGTTTCAAATAAGAAAAAAAGCACCAACAACATCATCTCAGTCAACAAAGCTGCAAGTGCTATTGATGGAAAAGTTAATTTACACTGGTCTTTCAAAGGCCCTTCTAAACGATTCAGTGTCTATGTTGGTAAAACGTTGCTGGCCAGCTTTAATACCCCCAACTTCCCGGTAAAAGAAATATTTATAGATAATGGTAGAGAGATGCTCATTGCTGAATTACAGGCCGCTTCAGGCCAACATTGCAAACTGCCCGGTGCGATGGGTCATGTTGAGGCTTTTTCTAAGAATTTTATCCATTAATATCGGTCAATCCCCCTACACGGTCTCTGTCAGGCAGTCTGGTTATCCTTTCAAAGACCGGGATGGCCTGTTGGTGCGAAAACAATAATCAGGCTGCCCGGCCTTTTAGTTTGAGTGCGTATTGGGGCTAAAGCTGTTCGTTTTTCTCACAGGCTTCGTTAAAGGCTAAAGTCATTTCAATACCCGATCCCTGAGTTTGGCCACCTGATCACGGACGGCTGCCGCTTCTTCAAACTCCAGGTTGCGGGCATGCTCCATCATCCTGTCTTCCAGCGTCTTGATCGTTTTAGCCAGTTCCTGAGCCGACAGTTCAGGGTGATAATCCGCTTTTGGTTCTGCCACCTTACGACTGGGTTGCCCTTTCTTCTTGCCGGGAATGACTGCGCCCTCAAGAATATCCGACACCGACTTATGGACACTCTTCGGTGTAATGCCATGCTCTTCGTTGTAGGCAAGCTGTTTATTACGACGACGTTCGGTTTCATCGATCGCCCGCTGCATTGAGCCCGTTATTTTGTCGGCATAAAGAATGGCCTTACCGTTGACATTACGTGCTGCACGACCAATGGTTTGTATCAGGGAGCGGTCGGAACGGAGAAAGCCTTCCTTATCGGCATCGAGAATGGCCACCAGAGATACTTCCGGCATATCCAGACCTTCCCTTAACAGGTTAATGCCCACTAGCACGTCAAAAGTACCTATCCGCAGGTCACGTATGATCTCAACCCTCTCTACAGTATCAATTCCAGAGTGCAGATAGCGGCAGCGAACACCGTTTTCATGGAGGTAATCGGTTAAATCTTCCGCCATACGCTTGGTCAGGGTGGTCACCAGGACTCTGTCGCCTTTAGCCACTGTTTTATTAAGCTCAGTAAACAAATCATCCACCTGAGTCGTGGCAGGACGAACTTCAATCTCCGGATCAACGAGCCCGGTAGGTCGAACCACCTGATCCACTATCTGCCCCTGATGTTCCGCTTCATATGGGCCGGGAGTCGCAGAAACAAAAATAGTTTGCGGGCGTCGTCCCTCCCACTCTTCAAATTTCAGGGGTCGGTTATCCAGCGCCGAAGGCAGTCTGAAGCCATATTCTACAAGCGTCTCTTTACGAGAGCGATCGCCTTTATACATTCCACCCACCTGGGGTACTGTGACGTGTGATTCATCAATCACACACAAGGCATTATCAGGAATATAATCAAACAGTGTGGGAGGTGCTTCGCCGGGCCGGGTACCGGACAGATAGCGGGAATAGTTTTCGATGCCGGTGCAGTACCCCAGCTCCAGCATCATCTCCACGTCGTACTTAACCCTTTGCTCCAGACGTTGTGCCTCCACCAGTTTATTGTTGTTTCTGAGCACTTCCAGACGTTCAACCAATTCTTCTTTAATAGTTTCTGTGGCCTCGAGAATAGTCTGCCGTGGTGTCACATAGTGAGTCTTGGGATAGATAGTCACCCTGGGCAGTTTTCTGAGCACTTCGCCGGTCAGAGGATCAAAGACACTGATCTCTTCTACCTCTTCATCAAACAGCTCCAGCCTGACGGCTTCTTTTTCAGATTCTGCCGGGAAGATATCAATGACGTCTCCGCGCACCCGGTAAGTTGCCCTTTTCAATTCCGTATCGTTGCGAGTGTACTGCAGCTCAGCCAGCCTGCGCAGAACTTCCCGCTGGTTAATTATTTCACCCCGGGAGATATGCAGCATCATCTTCAAGTACGACTTAGGATCACCCAGACCGTAAATTGCTGAAACCGTCGCAACAATAATCGCGTCGTCCCTCTCCATTAACGCTTTGGTGGCAGAAAGCCTCATCTGCTCTATGTGCTCATTCACCGAGGCATCTTTCTCGATAAAGGTGTCTGAGCTGGGTACGTACGCCTCAGGCTGATAGTAGTCGTAGTAGGAAACAAAGTACTCAACCGCATTGTCGGGAAAAAACTCCTTGAATTCGCCATACAATTGCGCAGCCAGGGTCTTGTTATGGGCCATTATAATGGCGGGTCTCTGCAGCTTTTCAATGACATTGGCAATAGTGAAGGTTTTTCCTGAACCGGTCACCCCGAGCAACGTCTGGCAGGCCAGTCCCGAATGAATGCCCGCCAGCAGCTTTTCAATAGCTTCAGGCTGATCCCCGGAAGGCTGGAATTTTGATGATACCTTGAATGACTTTCCCATATGTATCCACTGGCAGAAGCTTTTAAAACCATCGTTGATTATAAACAGCCCCGGACCTTAAATGCAGCCTGAGAACACTGCACTTAATCAGAAAAAGCAGGCAAAAACGGCGCGTCACAAAAATACAAACAGAGTTTCGGTTTTCAGATGGCGCAGTGAAGAGGGCTTGTGTATTATGCCCATTGCTGATGCATGATTCCCCGGCAAGTCTGCTTGTCAATCTTATAGAGTTCACACCGGAATCAGTGTCAGTCAGGGGTCTGGCTTAGAAGTGCGCCAGGAGCCTGTCTGATTTCATACGGGTTTGAACGAAACTGAGGCGCAATCCCGCTCCCTTCAGGGGCGAGTAGTTCACTAACGATTAACGAGGAACATCGTGACTGGTCAACCTTCCCACCGCGTTCAGATGGTCAAACCATCACCTACCATGGCAGTCACTGCCCGTGCCGCTGAACTTCGCGCTGCCGGTCAAGACATTATTGGCCTGGGTGCCGGTGAACCCGACTTCGATACTCCTGATCACATCAAGGCAGCTGCGATCAAGGCTATTAACGAAGGAAAAACCAAGTACACTGCCGTTGACGGTACTGTAGAACTGAAACAGGCCATTATTAACAAGTTCAGGCGCGACAATGGTCACGAATACGCGCCAGACCAGATTCTGGTTTCCTCCGGTGGTAAACAGAGCTTCTTCAATCTCTGTCTGGCGCTGATCAACAAAGGGGATGAGGTCATTATCCCTGCCCCTTACTGGGTTTCCTACCCGGATATGGTGACGATTGCTGAAGGTGTCCCGGTGATCGTCAAGGGCAGCCTGGAGAACCGTTTCAAACTGACTCCGGAGCTGCTTGAAGCAGCCATTACCCCAAAAACCAAACTGGTTGTTCTGAACAGCCCGTCCAACCCTTCCGGTACCGCCTACACCCGTAAAGAGCTGGAAGGTCTGGCCGCTGTTTTGCTGAAGCACCCTCATGTTATGGTGGCTACCGATGACATGTACGAGCACATCCTCTGGAGCGATGAGCCATTCTGTAACATCCTGATGGCCTGTCCGGAACTGTACGACAGAGCTATTGTTCTGAACGGTGTCTCCAAGGCTTACTCCATGACCGGATGGCGTATTGGTTATGCCGGTGGTCCCGCCTGGCTGATCAAGAACATGAAAAAGATTCAGTCCCAGAGCACCTCCAACCCCTGCTCTGTTGCTCAGGCTGCCGCTACTGAAGCTCTGGCCGGCTCTCAGGAGTGCGTAAAGGAGATGCTGGTCTCTTTCAAAAAGCGTCATGACTATGTCGTAAGTCGTCTGAAGAAGCTGCCAGGTGTTACCACCATTGAAAGTGACGGTACATTTTACACCTTCCCTGACTTCAGCGAAGCCATGCAGAAGCTGGGCCTTGAAAAAGACACCCAGCTGGCAGAAATGCTGCTGGAAAAAGGCGTTGCCCTGGTGCCGGGTTCAGCCTTTGGCATGGAGGGCTGTATGCGTCTTTCCTATGCCACCAGCGATGAAGCCCTGAAAAAAGCCCTTGACCGAATGGAAGCTGCCCTAAGCTAAGCTTTCTCATTCCCCTGCCAGCATTCATTTCGAATGCTGGCTCTGTGGGTCAGCGTTGAACGGGATACCCTGTTCAACTCAACCGTAACACATCTTTTGAATCATACGGCCCTATGCTTAAGGAGTAGATGTACTGTCTTGATAATAAATCCAATAGCCAGAGTTAGTTTTCTGAGCAGACGCTTAAACACCCAAAAGCCAGAGCATTGAGGTTTTGATGAACTTTTTCCACAAATACAAGCTAAGTATTCTTTTGAGTTTATGCGGCATAGGCTGTCTGGTCGCATACCATGCTATCGGTGCATACATCAATAAAGATGGAGTATTAATCGAGTCGTTCGGCTTTCTACCTTTATTCTGGATTTTTCAACTACTGGCTTTGGTGGTACTAACTATCAGCTTTTTCAGGTCCAGATGAGCCAACCAAATTTTAACTCCGTCGGTATTTTCAGTTCAGACAATAGGAGTTCAGCAGCGACTGAACCATTCTAAAACCCTTGTTAACGGACGACAGCACACTGCTCTGCGTGCCAACCCGGAAAAGGATTCAGGTGAGTCAATAAAAACACTTTCTCAGCTCACAAAAACCAATACCAAAGCGGGCAAAAAGTTTTTAATATGAGCGAAGCCGGAGAGCATGGACAGCCACGGCCGTACAGAAAGGTCTACAAAAATACTCAAGCCCTGTCGGACCATAAAAGAACGCATCGAAAACGCAAGCCTGCTGATGCGAACCAGAACAATGGCTTAAGCCCCAAGAAAGGTAAAGTGAATCAGTAACGATCTGGCAGCCACTCTTTCATGAAGTTTGCTCCGGCATCATCTATCCTTCCTCTCCGTCAACCAGAATGCAAGGATAGAATTATTAAACACCCACTCTATGCCAAACATCTGTTGCTGCTGTTTCTACTGTTGTCGTCTGTCGTTTGTCAGGCCGAACCATTGACAGGACGTTTTATGATCGAGCCGGGATCAGGTTTGCCGCCCGATGACAAACGACACAGGGTTAGCAGTTACAGAGTTAATCGGGTTGCTTACGAGCTGATTCTGACAGCCAGAAATGTCCATTTAAGCTCCGTTCTTTTTTCATGTTATTCACGGCTAACTATAGAAATAGTTGTCCTTGTCAGTTGGCTTATGCTGACAAAGGGAGATTGCCCGTTTGTGACCACCACTATGATGGCGGCTTCCGGAGATAACCCACCACAAGACCCGGCCTCAGGGTCATCCTGCCAGGGAACCCCGGGGACAACCTGCTATTCTACACGCTTTTTCACCTGTCTCGAGCGTTCTGGCTCAGGCGGGGATAACAGAGACCCTCAACGACACTCGCATACTTTAGGTTTAAATTGTTTCGTCCATCCCTGTTATGGCGTTTGTCAGTTCCGACCATCAGGAGCAACATCCATTGATCCTGAGATCGCTGCACACCCCCAACCCATCTCACCTTTACAGATAGGGATTGATATTGCTGATATCCAGCCCCCATGGAATTTTGACTCACCGACCAATAGCGAGAACCACTTAAATGATACCGCCATGGATGAGATCGAAATACCGGAGAATTTTTCGTTCACCTCTGATGATTTTGCACAGATCGATGAATGGCTCGACCCAGAGAAGCCTTTTGAAGAAATCGAAGCTTCCCTGACACTCAGCCATTCAGAAACACAACAAACAGCAACCGAATCAACCCGATTGTGCCAGGGCCAGCCGCATCTTTCACAGCCAGACGCAATACAAGCCACAGAGCACAGCGGACAACGAGCCTGTAAAGTGACTGTGGTCGGTGGGAATGGTCAGCCGCAGCCGTGCGGGAAAGTCTTCAAGAATGCTCAAACTCTGGCGACTCATAAATACCAATACCACAGCGGGCAACAAACCTGCGAGGTGAAGATAGTCTCACAAGGTGGCCGGGCGCAAACCTGCGGGCAGATTTTTAAGAATATAAAAGCTTTGTCGGCTCACAAAAATCAATACCACACCGGGCCAAGAGTCTGCGACGTGATTCTGGTCGGAGTGCATGTTCCGCCACGGCCGTGCGGAAAGGCCTACAAGAGTGCCTTAGCTCTATCGGTTCACAAAAGACAATGCCATACCGGGCAAAGAATCTGTGACGTTATCCTGGTCGGAAAGGATGGCCAGCGGCGACCATGCGGAAAGGTTTACAAAAATGTCCAATGTCTATCGGCTCACAAAAGCCAATACCATACTGAGCAAAGAGTCTGTGATGTGAGCGTAGTCTCAGGGCATGGTCAGCCACGGCCTTGCGGAAAGGTCTGCAAAAATGTTCAAGCCCTGTCAAATCACAAAAGAAAAGAACACACCGCGCAGCAAACCTGTGGCGCAACCGTAGCCGGAAAGGATGGCCAGCCGCGGCCATGCGGGAAGGTCTGCAAGAATAGCAAAGTTTTGTCGGCTCACAAAAGCAAATGCCACACCGGGCAAAGGGTTTGTGACGTGACCCTGGTCTCAGAGGATGGCCAGCCGCGCCCCTGCGGGAAGCTTTGCAGGAATGGTCAAGCCCTGTCGGACCATAAAAGAACGCATCGAAAACGCAAGCCTGTTGATGCGGGCCAGAACAATGGCTTCTGCCCCGAGAAAGGTAAAATGAATCAGTAACGCTCTGACAGCCACTTTTTCATAAAGTTTGATCCATGATCACTTTGGCAATGTTGTTGACTTTTGACCTGAGCTCATTCAGTCCAACTGTTCAAAGGCCGTAAGCGTTGATCTAACCCTTCTAAGTAGTAATAATAAGGTCCAGCCATTGGTTCAGGATACCCCCTAAAAAAGCCCTTGTTCTGATGCCGAATGCAGCCTCAGGAATAGAAGACTGCATGCGTCTTTCTGACTTTTTTTCGGCAGAAGCCATATGAATAAGCTATATAAAAGACTCGTGTAGTTTTTTGATCTGATCACCTCAATGCCCTTTACCAAGCTCTTTAGATTCAGAATCCGCAGTTGGCTGCGAAAAGCTCAATGTACCCCGACCTGCTTACTGTTGGCCTGCAGTGTTTCCATGCCTTGCCTGTCTCAGCCTCTGGAAAGAGGTCTGCTGGCTAGCCCTAAATCCCTGCACCCTCACTATTTCGGCGGTTCTCCCGGTGCCCAGGTGCTCAAAGATGTTTTTGAAGGTTTAATGGTACAGAACAAAAACGGTGAACCCGTGCCCGGCGTTGCCAGCAATGTTGAACGCGATCCTGATGGCATCCGGTACACCTTTATCATCAGGGAAAATCTGAAATGGTCCGATGGCAGTGCCCTCACGGCTGAAGACTTTGTCCGTAGCTTCAGGGCACTGGCCGACCCTGAACGCCGAGCCACCTACCGCTGGTACTTGAAAGCCGCGAAAATTACAGGAGCCGAACAGGCTCTCAATGGCAAACCCGAGGCACTGGCGGTCAGGGCATACGAAAATAAACTCATCATCGATCTGGATCAGCCTGCACCTTACTTTCTGGACTTGATGACCTTCCCCAGCTTTCTCCCTGTCCATAAGATTAATCTCAAAGACGACGCCTCAACCATTCCGGTCACCAACGGTCACTTCCGGATTGATCAGGTAATTCCGCAAACCCGTATTAAATTAATCAGCAACCCCCATTACTTCCGTCATCTGAGTAGTGACCTGAAACAGATCAATTATCAGGTTATTCCATCAGTCCATCGTCAGGTAGAAGAATTTGAAAACCACTCACTGGATGTAACGGCTCAGTTGCCAGCGCTGCATATTGGGGAGTTAAAGAAAAAGCACCCTGTGTCTGTGTTTGAAGACCAGGTTCTATCCACCGCCAGCCTGATAGTCAGCCCCAAAGTGAAAGCCCTGCAAAACATAAAAGCAAGACAGGCTCTATCGATGGCAATTGACCGGGATACACTGGTCAAAAAGATATTCCCTCACAGTCGTACCACACCAGCCTGCAGTTTCGTGCCTCCTCATACACGGGACTTTAATCCAGACCCAGCCAACTGCAAAAAACTGTTGGACAACCCGGATCGTAACGAACAAGCCATTAAGTTACTGGCAGAATCAGGTATTAAAGGGAGTGATATAAAGCTGACTATATTATCCAGCCCCAGGTACAACTCTCTGGATGTTCTGCCAGAGATCTGCCATCAGATTAACAGCACACTGGGCACCTCCCTGAGCAGTAAGAATGAAGAATGGGATAGTTACCTGGAGCGGATATCCAAAGGAGACTTCGAACTGGCATGGTATGAATGGTTAGCCGATTACAATGATGCTACGGCTTTCCTGACCCCCCTGACCGAAAGTCAATTGTTTGGCCCTTTCAGGGATCCAGCCTATCTCAGGGAAATCTCACTGGCTGCGAGCAAGAAAACCGCTGTGGCCCGTTTACCAAACTATCAGAATGCTGAAGCCATTCTGGCCAAAGAATTACCACTGATCCCTGTTCTCCACCCTTCCCGGGTAACACTCGTCAACCCTGATATTGGTGGCTTCTACTCCACCAATCCTGAAGGCTGGGTCCATAGTTGGAACCTTTACCGTATACTTGACTGACCCGATGAGGAGTGGGCTGTGTTTCCGGACTTTTCATCCGCCCCCTATACTGAGAGAGATTACTTATGCTTTCCAGACTTAAGAGGGTGACACAGCAGCAAACAGAGCTGAGTCACTTTCTTGCGCTGTATCAGTTAAGCGCAGCACTTTTGCGATAGCCTTTGTAATGAAAGGCTCCATAACAGATACGAGAATAAGGCCATCATGGATAGATCCAGACTCGAAACACAAGCCCCTCAATTCAACCCTGTCTCTGAAAAAAAATTCGAACAGTCGCAGAAAACCGGCCTGTTTGGACGCTGGAAAGTCAAACTTTCCAAGTCTGTGGGCAAATATTCTCCCCAAAAGGCGGCTTTGAAAACCACCCCCCATAAAAAACTCGAACAGCGGGAAATCAGAAAACTGGCCACCAACAGCAAACCTCCCACAGATCCCAAAGCGCTCAGATCTATGGCCATTGATGCCCAGCTGGCCGCTTACCCCTATCACCGTTCCCTGGAAAAAATCAGTGCAGCCGGAGAGATTCACAAACCGGAAAAAGAGGATTTTGCTGCTCACTGGCAACCCTCTGAGGAGATAGCAAAACAGATATCCGATGGGACGGGATTGACCTTAAGCACCGAGGAACCCGGATTCCTGTATGACAAGAAAACAGGACTCACAGCTTACGTTCTTACCAATCCTGAGCTTAAAGAAGTCCGCCTGGTCTTTGGCGGTACAACATCCGGACTCGCTGCAGGAGAGCTCCTCGAACGTTCCAGAAAAAACATCCGGTTTTCAGGCAAGCAATGGCAAGCCAATATCAAGAATCTCCTGGGAACAGGCATCCCCGACAGTTATAAACAAGCCAAAGCCCTGACCGCCAATATTATGAAAAATATGCCTGTAACGCCTGAAGGCGAACCTTTTTCTCTGAAACTTAACGGCCATTCCAAGGGGGGAGCAGAAGCAAGCTACGCAGCGCTTTCCATGGAGCCCCCCATCGAAGCCGTTTGCTTCTCAAGCGCAGAGCTCAGTCGCGCAGCCTTATCGGACATTCCCAGAGAAAACCTGGCCAGTGCTCATGAGAAAGTCACCCATTACACTATCAGCAAAGACCCGGTGACTCTCGCAGGAAAGTTTATCAGTGGTCTGTCCCATACTGGCGAAGTCATCACTCTTCCTGCCAAACATGCCTATAGTTCATTTCTGGATCGGCATGACAAATTCACAAAACATATTGAGCACTATGCTAAAAATGCCTCTCTGTAAGCCTTTTAACGTCTGAAAAATCAGAGCTAACCCCAGGCAAATCTATCGAAAAAGCGATAAACAGGAAAACCGGTCTTTTTTCTTGATACAGATTAATGGATAAGTATAAATACAGCGTCTAGGCTTCCTATCGACATTTGCCGGGAGTCCAGAACATGATCAAGCTGCAGCATTTTTTGGCCGGATTCATCGCCCCAGTATTCCTGTTACACGCTCTGATTGTTGAGGCTCAGACGCCGACAACCATTTCTACAGCGAGCCTTCCGACGTCATTGTGCGACTCTCTTACGGGTCAGGCGGAAGGGGTTCAGAAACGGCTGACCCAGTATGGAAAACTTGTTAAAGGACGACGGTGCGTTATTCTCCGTGCCGACCCGGCAGAGGATTTGGCTGAGTTGGTAAAACAAACTCCTGAGAACACCGTTATTTTGCTCTCCTCCGGGACTTCTGCCGGAGTGACGCCCTCTTCATCTATGGCGCCTGCTCCATCCCCAGCGGCTTCTTCAGTCGTGATGCCTTCCTCATCCGTTGTCCCCGCACCCGCTAAAACTCCGGTTGAGTATTCTGTTGACAGTGTAATAGTTTTGAAGAATGGTCAGGACATTATCGGAGCGGCTGATGAGGGTTTTGAAATCGTCATCAGGGATCGGCCAGATTTTCAACACAAGCATATACTCAGGGTCGGAAGTACTGAGCAATTCAAGCCAAAAGAAACGAAAAACAGCCATATAAGACACATTACTTTCAAGCCAACACGAAATAATAAACGCGTCCCCATTGATTCCATTGTTTTTGCAGAGTGCTTCAACCGGAAACTGGTTATAGAGGATAACGTATTCTATCTGCCTGTTAAGGCCGCCGTCACTCTTGATTGCAAGGAATTTACGGTTGCCTCTGATAAGGACCGGCCCAAGGGTCCATGCATGGAATTCGCTAATAACAGGGTCATAGGTGAAAGATACAACTCGATTGACGACAAAATTTTCCCCTATTTTATTCCGAATCAAGGGATATTTATTAATCTTCCTGCCATCGTGAACCAGTCAGAGCGAATATCGATTATTGGGAACAGTTTCGAAGGCAACATGGCAGAAGCGGCTGAGTTCAAAATTGGGGCCGGGTCCAGTATCAATGTTTTCAAAAACACTATCAACATTTCCAATGCCGGCAACACCACCCGCGACTCTGTTCGCAAAGGGGGGTTCGTTCTGGCAGGGCCGACAGAGTCCATAGGAGTCCCACCTGCTTTTTTCCTGGCTGGCAATCAGATCAAGGTAACACGAACCGCCATAACCGTCAGGGGACAGCTCGGCCTGACCTTTGCCTGTAACCACCTGCAGGCAGTTAATCCCTGGTGGCAACCCCAAAAACAATTCGTCCTGAAGGCACTTCCGGTACCCTTGGGAAAAGCGGCGGAAGTGTGCAGTGGCAGTGTGAGCTCAACCGCTGTTATGCCAACACACACATCAAATCCAACGGTTGTCATGACAACCTTCACTCCAAATCCAACGCATGCTATGTCAACCCTCACACCAAATTCAACGGTTGTCATGTCAACTCCGGATGCAGGCAGCCGTTTTGCAAGTACCTGGAAGGCAATAAATAGCTCCCTCGCCACTGCCTGTAGCGGACTGGTCAACTTCGAAGGCCAATTCTTCTTTGAATCAGAAGTCTGCCAGACAATTTCTCTGCCTCTTGCTCCTGTTAACAGCACGACAGAGATCCCCGCGCCGTCAACAGGTTCAACTTCAGTCGCTACCCCTTTGGCTGTCATGGCTGGTCTATTCATATTGTTGAATCTATAACCTGAACGAATTCATCTCTTCGATAGTATGCATTCCCATGCAAAGGAGACTTATTCAAACCTGTGGTTTTCGGACTCTGGCAGCCTGTCGGACTTAAGGCTGTCCTGCGCGGCCACTGCTCCTGCGTTGCTCTGGCTCCTGCATCCATGCGCCATGCGGTTGCAATAAAATAAAAAATTTCCAGCAATCCTCGTCGGACGCTCAAGTCCGACAGGCCGCCAGCTTGGGAACCCATACATCATCCCAGGCATTTCAGGATCCCAGAGCAAAAAACGAGTGATATTGATGGATAAGTATAAATACAGTGTCTAGGCTTCCTAATCTACAATTTTTGGAAGTTCTGAAAATGATAAATTTAAAGCATTATCTAACCCGGCTAATTATCCCTTTATTCCTGTCACAAGCTCTGAGTTTACAAGCCCGGACGACGGCTCAATCTCCAATCGCAATCGCAATCGCAACCTCACACTCTACAACAGCTCCTCCAACGGTATCGTGCAATTCTCTTGCAGGGCATACGAGGGGGGTTCAGCAGCGGCTACTCCAGTACAGTCACCTTGTTCCTGGAAGACAGTGCTTTGTTCTCAGTGCCAACCCGACGGAAGATTTAGATCAGTTGATCAACCGGCTTCCTGAAAACACCGTGATACTGCTCTCCTCGAAAACTGACCCTGCAGTGACAACGCCTTCTCCAGCCATTTCCCCTGCACCTGACAAGACCCCGGTTGAATACTTTATTGGCAGTGAAATACGTTTGAAAGATGGGCAGGTCATTATAGGTGCTGCTGATGACGGCTTTGACATTGTCATCAGGGATCGGCCAGGATTTACAGACAAACATTTAATCAAGGTAGGAACCACTGATAACTTCCAGTTTGGCGAAACAAGAGACAGCCACATAAGACACATTACCTTCCGGCCAACTCGAGAGAATAAACACCTCTCAATCGACTCCATTGTTTTCTCAGAGTGCTATAACCGAAAACTCATTTTAGAAGAAAATGTATTTCATCTTCCTGTCAAGGCCGCACTTGACTTTGATTGCAAGCAATCTCTCGATGCATCTTCCGATGCTACGCGCCCCGGTCCGGGCCTGCTGTTCGCCAATAACACGCTCATAGGCACGAGCTTCAAAAGTTTGACCAAAACACTTGTTCCAGAGAAAGGTATATCTATTAATCTGCCCGCCATCAGGCATCAGGAAAAGAGATTAGTTGTTGCGGGCAACACATTCCGGGGCAAAATGGCAGAAGCGGGTGTCTTCAGACTTGGTCCGGAATCTCGTATGGAGATCTTCAAAAACACCGTCGACATTACCAATTACGGCAGAATAGGACGCCCGGCGGTTCGCAAAGGTGGTTTCGATCTAATAGGCCATACCGATATCAATGCAAAACCTCCTCTCTTTAATCTGGCTGGCAATCAGATTCGAGTGACAGCAACAGCTGTCACTGTCAACGGTCAGCTTGAACTGGTTCTGGCGTGTAACCACCTGCAGGGGTTCAATTCGTGGTGGCAACCCCAACCACAATTCCTCTTGAAATCAATACCAGCAACATTTGAAGAGATAATGGAAAAGTGCCAAAACGTTCCGGGTTCAAACGTTATCGTACCAACTCCTTATACAAGCAGTCAGCTTGCCAACACCTGGACTGGCACAAAATATTCCTCGGATACTGCCTGCACTGGATTAGTCAACTTCGAAGGGCTTTTCTTCTTTGAAAAAGACCACTGCCAGACAGTCACTCCGCACTCTACTTCCAGTACACATCCCTATACTAAAAAGTCTTTTGATATCAATACAGCCCCCTATTCATCATCGAGAGCCAAAGAACTAATTGCTGCTACGGTTGTGCTGAGCGCTCTGGCTCTGTTGTGCATTAAATAGTTTAAAATAGCTTTGCCAGACTCCTGTTCCCATGTTTTCAGGCTCTGTAGGTAACAACATGGGAACGATCAAAAATACTAAAGAAAGGATAGACAGAAAGGATTCATCTATTCTCTCAATGCATCCCAATCATATTAATGGATAAGTACCAGGGCAGCGTCCAGGCTTCCTATCTTGAATTCTTTGGAGTCCGGAAAATGATCAAGCCACTGCATCATTTAACCAGATTAATCGTGCCTGTATTTCTGTTCCAGGCTTTGAACCTGCAAGCTCAGACGACTCGGCCTCCAACCACCTCTCCCCCTCAACCGGTATCATGCAACTCTCTTACAGGACAGACTGCTGGCGTCGAGCGGCAGCTGAAACAATACAGACATCTGGTTCGCGGACGACAGTGCGTTGTTTTCAGTGCCGACCCGACAGAGAATTTAAATAAGTTGATAGAACGGATTCCAGAGAACACCGTTATACTGCTCTCTTCCCACACGACGATTCCACCCAAGCCCCCCGGGTCGGGTAACACCCCAATTAACTACTTTATTAGTAGTGCAATCGTTTTGCAGGACGGTCAGGACATTATTGGAGCTCCCGATGACGGCTTTGATATCATCATCACGAATCGCAAAGATCGTGTCATTCATACTATGGTCAAGGTTGGATCCGATAAAAGTTTCCAGTTTTCAGAAACAAGAGACAGTCATATAAGACACATTACTTTCCTGCCTACGGGACCTAAGTACAAAAGTTCAGTTAACGTCACCATCTCCGCAGAGTGCTTTAACCGGAGACTGATTGTAGAAGACAACGTATTCTATGTGCCTTTTGTGAGTGCGGTTTACCTTAACTGCGTAGCACCACTGTATACCAATAGCGTGAACCCGGGCCCGGGCTTGCGGTTCGCCAACAATACGCTTGGAGGTGTCATTATTCCATCGTGGGCAGGCAGCTCAATTCCTGAAAAAGGGATATACATTAACCTCCCTTTTATCCATAACCTGTCACAGAGGCTTGCTGTTATCGGGAACACATTCCTGGGAAAAATAGCAGAGGCAGGTGAATTTATTCTTGGACCCGGAAGCCGTTTAGATGTCTTCGGAAACAAGGTCAACATTTCCAATATCGGTATTACCTTTCGCAATTTAGTTGCTGCAGGGCAATCACTACGGGGCGGGTTCGCTCTCTCAGGTCCTGCCTATAGCGGTAGGCCTCCTCTCTTTAATCTGGCAGGCAATCAGATTCAGGTAACAGCAACAGCTCTAATCGTCAGTGCACGCCTTGAACTGGCCTTGGCTTGTAATCACCTGCAGGCAGTGAGTCCGTGGCAGCAACTTCGACCACAATTCAGGTTGAAAGCTGTTGATCCATCATCACTGACAGATAAGTGCAATAGACTAATGAGTTCATCCGTTGTCATACCAACTCCGGACGCAACCGCTGTTATGCCAACTCTAAACTCAACCGCTGTTATGCCAAGCCCGAACGCAACCGTTGTCATGTCAACACCCAATCCCTATCCAATCAGCCGGATCGTGAACACCTGGACGGCCATGAATGGCTCCAGTGCCACCGCTTGCAGTGGACTGTTCAACGTCGAAGGCCAGTTCTTGTTTGACTCAGAAGTCTGTCATGCGGTCGCTGCACCCTATAATTTTACGATTACCAAGACGCCATCCAGTATCAGCACGATTTACGATACCGTCACCACATACAGTGACCTCGCGGCGTACAGTAACATCAAAACTTACGATGACGTCACGACTTACAACAGAAGCCGTATAGCCCCCACTTCATCAGCAGGCGCAAGCGCAGTCACGACGGGTTTGGGGGTTATAACCACCCTGGCGACATTGTTGTCTCATAAATATTGAACCCGGGCTGTTTTTCCCGGGAGACCCGGGCGTGATCAATACCCTCAGCCTACATTTACATACCAGGACAGCCATCAATCACTCCACTGCGAGTGGCAGCGGTCTCCCATTCATCAGCAGATGCAACGGTCGTGACAACTGCTCGGTGTCACGATCACTCTTTATGACCGCTCTGGCCCTGTCGTTAAATCGATAACCTCAACTCACCTCTGCGGTTTAAAGATGCTGCCACAAAGGTAACCAACGATTATCCTGAAATATTTTAAAGATATTAATGGATCGGTATAAATACATAGACTAGGCTTCCTATCGACACTTGCCCGGGAGTCCTGAAAATGATTAAGTTGCAGGGTTATTTAGCTCAGTTAATCGCTCCTCTGTTCCTCCTGCAGACTCTGAATCTGGAAGCTCAGAACGCGACTCAAACAACCTCTGCTCAAACAACCTCTGCTCAAACAACCGCTGCTAAAACAACCGCTGCTAAAACAACCGCTGCTAAAACAACCGCTGCTAAAACAACCGCTGCTAAAACAACCGCTGCTAAAACAACCGCTGCTAAAACAACCGCTGCTAAAACAACCGCTGCTAAAACAACCGCTGCTAAAACAACCGCTGCTAAAACAACCGCTGCTAAAACAACCGCTGCTAAAAC
>NZ_JAHHPQ010000607.1:0-7864 GCF_024606245.1 Endozoicomonas sp. SESOKO2 | reverse complement strand
AGGCAATATCGTCAAGAACGTAGTTGGCGATGACCGCAGCTGCGTATTCTTTCATGCCTTCAACAGACTCTTTCATACCCGCCGGGCCGGTTGCGGTCAAAGTAGTAAAGGCACCCTGCATGAATTCTTCAGTACCCCTGTCGGAGAGCATCTGGACAACAGCACTGAATTGAGCCACATTAATGCCGTGTTTGTAGCCAAGGAAGTGTTCAAATTCTTCCACTGGCTGATAACCGTCGATACCTCTGACGGCTTTTATGTAGTTGTCAAGTTCAACCTTGCTAATCAGACCTTCACCCAGCAGGGCGATAATCTTTCTACCAGTGGCAGAACGGGTAGTAAAGTATTCCGTGAAACCCTTCAGGTCAATGGATTCATGCTCAATGTAGTGAATGGCTTTCAGGCCCATGCCGTGTATTTCATCGTCGTATTGTTGAGCCGCGGTTTTTATCTCATTTCTGGCCCTGTTCACCAGCCCCTCGATTTTTGTCAGGACATTCTGAGGCTGACCTTCTAAAGGCTCGAAAGGGTAGACCGGGAAGTTCCTCTTCAAACTCTTGAAGACTTCCACAATCCGGCAGGCCTGATCAAAACTCAGATTGTCTCCGACTATTGTCTGCAAGCGAATCGGTGCAAATTCATCGTCAAAATCGAAAGTCGTAAGGAATGGTATTGTCTTACCATTCTTCACTGCTGCTTCGGTCAGGCCCATTGCGGCTTCCAGAGCTTGTTGTTTGAGAGGGTGCTGCTGCACGAACTTGAGGATATCGCCCCGGGCTTTTTCCTGTTCTGGCGTGAACTGGAAGGGACCGCCGTCATTTTTCACGGCTTCCTCTGCAGTCTTCAGGACTTCCTCCATTCTCTCAATATCTGCTTTCCTGGTTTTAATCTCGCCTTCAAGACGGGCCTGTTCCTGAAGTATCTTGATCCTGCCGCCTGTTCCATCAGCACCGCCCAGTTTTATCTGTCTTTCTCTCAGGGCATTAAGCCGTTGTTCATGGGTATCAGAAACGTCTGGTTTAAGACCCAGAGCTTTTTCAGTGGCGTCAAGAGCTGCTTTATGATGATCCGTCAGAGCCTCTTCTGCTTTTGATACAGCTTCACGTTTCTGCTCAAGGACTGAAGCCAGCGCAGCCATTTCCTTGTTATGCGCGGTTTTAGCCTGCTCATCGATGTATCCAGGATGTTCAATCTCCTGTTTTTTACGATTCAGATTCTCTTGTGCATTCAACTCTTCAAGCTGTGTATGGGTCACTTCCATAGTTTTCCTGACGTGCTCATGCAGGAATTCTGTGACCTGAGTGTACTTTTTCCTGATTGACGTCAGTTCATTTAATGCGTTATCGCGTGCATCGGGCTCGATCCAACCGTGAGCATATGAATAGACTTTAATGGCAAAGTTATAAGCTTCTTTCAATGATCCGAGATCACCTTCTTTTACCAGAATGTGCAGATTTTTTACGACAGCTTTCAGTTTGTTAGCAGCATGACCTAGTCTTTCTGCACCGTATCGCTGCAGGAAATGACTGATGTCCTCTAACCTCTCTTCGGGGGGTTGTTCATCACCTGCGGGTAGACCCAAATCGGTCTGAATTCGTTTCATTGCCCGATTGAGAGCTGTGTCGCCTTCTTCCGAGATAGGGGTGATCGTGTCATGAATCACAAATTTCAGTTGTTTGCCTTGAAGCTTCTTAAGCTTGTGATAAACACCAGACAGCTCTCTTTCAGCTTCTTCAATTGCCCGTCTGGCCACGGCTAACTCACGATCAAGGACGTATCGTGGTTTAGGTCCCAGGCGAGCCATTTGCATGTCAAGTTCTTTTTCAATGGTTGCGATACGCGAATGAACGTCGGGCTTACCCGCATTGAGAATTTCTTTGAACAGTTGTTTGAGTTTTGCTTCAATCAGACGGTTCTGGTTTTCGATAGTGGCATCATCTTTATAGCCCTCAATGTTGAGTTGATGAGCCACTTCATTGTTTCTGGCTTGTTTGGCATCTGCATCGTCGTAACTTTCGTCTACTTCATCCATTAATGTCTGAACTTTGGCTTTCAGAGCCTCCTTCTGATAAGACAGGTCACCCTCTTCAAACTCTACTTTCAGCTCGTCAGCCAGTTTGGCAGTGAGAGCCTTGCCCTTTTCTTTGGCAGTAACGTTTTCAATGATGTCGATATCCAGTTCGTCTTCTACGATATTAAGCAGCCTCGACTGTCGTTTTCTGGCTTGCTTATCCAGGTATGAATCTTCGATCTTGTAGGCAAGACTTGCACGAAGCTTCCTGAGCTTAAGACCCCATTCGCTGAGTGCTTTGCTGTCTTCTTTCCAGAGGCTTTGATCTATCTGATCCAGCGTGTATTCCGGGATATCAGTGAAGCGAAGTATTTTAACAACCCGGGCAAATCTTTCTGCTTTTTCACTCTCTTCAGATTTGATGTTGAGTATTTCTTCTAATGCTGCCAGCTGTTCTGTCTGTTGTTCTCTGGCATGCTCATCCGGTTCCGGGCCTTCGACTTTATAGTGAAGATGGGCAAGAAGCCTCTTGAGTTTGAGGTGCTTCTCGTCCGGAGTTTCGCCTCCAGTTGCCCAAAGGGTACTGTCTATCTTATCCGCCATGTAATTCGGGAGATCATTGTCGTCAAGGATTTTACGAACCCTGCTGAATCTCGTAGTTTTGTCATCCTCTTCATTGACTTCGATGGTGAGTATTTCTTCTACGGCTTTCAGTATGTTCAGAGCCTCTTCCTCTATCCGCTGTCTGGCTTCTCTGATGAATGCATGCATGTGTTCAGAAATTTTCTGGCGACGAAGATGGACATCATTGCTTTCATCAAGGTCACTCATCTCAAGGGCTTCTTCCACGTCACTCAGTGTCTCAAGTACTTCAGACCTGGCTATGGGGTGGCCTGGTGTTCTCATGTCAGCCAGTTCTCTTTCCAGCACTTTAATCCTTATGAGCTTGCCACGCACTTTTAATTCCAGAAGGGTGAGGTCTTCTGATGTGGTGTCTTCAGCCTGCTCAATACCGGGAACCGTTGCCAGAGCACCTTTTTTGGAAGGGGTGAAAGAGCCTTCAAAATCCTTTTGATCTCTCAATGTCTCAACTCTCTGATGCGGAATTTCAAGTTCATCATCCATTGTCGTAAGTTTATGATGTGCCTGATCGACCTGAGCTATCAGCTGCTTTAGACATTCCATGATAGCTTGGTGACGGACTTCAGGGGTCTTTCCGTTATCCGGGACCAGACCGAGCTTCAATTCAATGTCAGCCAGATTATTCTGGATCATCCGATTGGTTCGTTCTTCATTTTGTTCCAGTTGCTGCTGAATGGAATGAAAGCGGGCATGCAGATCGTTTTCATTGTCTGGAGTAATATCGAGCTTACTTTCAATGGTCGCCAGTGCCTCTTTTACAGCTTCTTCCCCAGGCTGCTCTTCTAAGGAATCTGTTGCGACAACTGGTTTTAGGGCAGTTGATGTTGCGGCAATTGATGTTGCGGCGATTGACGTTGCAGCAACCGGTGTTGCGGCAACTGGTGTTGCAGCAATTGATGTTGTGGCAATTGATGTTGTGGCAATTGATGTTGCGGTAATTGATGTTGCGGTAATTGATGTTGCGGCTGGTTGTCGTTTGATTTCATGAACTTTCTCTATGATAAGTCTGGCTTGTTTTTCGGGTGGCCAGGTAACATCCCAGTTATTAATTTCAAGCGCTGCTGCTATTTGAACGTAGCACTCTTGTCTGGTTGCTGCTACTGCTTCACGAACTTCTTTTCTCAGTATTGGAATTCGTTCGACTTCTTCCTGAATATGATTTAACCATCTTCTCCGTCCTGCCAATTCTTGTTGAGTCAGAAGATGTTGTCCATAGGCCTCACTGAACTGCTGACTGATGCGTTCCCGCAGGTTCTGATGACGGGCTGCAAGGTCATCTTTGTTTTCCGGAATCAGGTCGAGCTTACTTTCAAAAAAAGCCAGTTTTTTGCGGGCTTCCTCTTCGGCCAGTTTTTCATCTTGTTGCAGCTGCTGTCGAATGAACTGAGCGACAGCTTGATCGTCTTCATTGATCGAAGTAATACTGCGCTTGCTTCCAATGGTTGCCGGTCTTGCTCTTACAGCTTCTTCATCAGGCTGTCCTGTTGCGGGAATCAATTGCTTGAATTTACGAATTTTCTCCCTGATGAGTCTGGCTTGTTCCCAGGGTAGCTGGGTATTATCCCAGTCATCAATACCAAGCTCTGCTGCTATTTCTGCGTTGCGATTGTTTGTGGCTTCTGCTCTGGCATGAAGGACCTGTTTTTCAAGCGATGGATTTAGATCGATCAGGTGATGAGCATTCTGTGCCCATGTTTTCTTTTCTTCCGGCTTTTGATTCTCAACATATCGTTTAACGGCCTCAAGTCCTCGCTGTTTAAGGTGCTGCTTAATGGCCTGATGACGGGTTTCATGGTCATCTTCGTTTTTCGGCACCAGGCCGAGCAGAGTTTCAACTTTAGCCAGTCGGGCTTCCTCATCAATGGGGTCTGGCATCTGTTGCAGAAATTGTTGAATGTAATCAAGCCGGGTTCTCGGACCCTTCTCATCGCGCGGGGAAATAACAAACTCAATCGGTGCCTGTTTTGCTTCTACATCATCTTCACCAGGCTGTTCTATTGTGGTAGATGTTGCGGGCACTGCCTGAATGATTTCATGCATTTTTTTTCCGATGAGCCTGACTTGTTCTTCCAGTGGTTGGTTCTCATCCCAGTCACGAATACCAAGCTTTGCTGCTGTTTGAGCGTTGCGAGCTTTTTTAGCATCTTCAATGGCATCACGAACTTGTTGTTCCAGCTTTGGAATTTGTTCGATTCTCTGCTGAAGTTTCTGTAAAAGGCTTTTCTGTTTTTCCTGCTCTTGTTGAAACTGAAGATATTGTTGATCGATCTCAAGTTCCAGCTGTTCAAGGTACTGCTGAATGGCCTGGTGACGGGCTTCAAGGTGATCTTTGTTGTCCGGAACCAGACCGAGGTAACCTTCAAAGATAGCTAGTTTTTCCCGGACTTCGTCATCGGACAGTTCTGTGTCCTGTTGCAGCTGCTGATGAACGAACTGAAGGGTACTCAGATGGTTTTTATTGACCGAAGCAATAACGCGCTTGCCACCAATGGCCGTGGGTTTTGCTTTTACAGCTTCTTCATCAGGCTGTCCTGCTGCGACCATTGATGTGTAGATTTCATGAGTTTTTAATTCGATGATTCTGGATTGTTCTGCCAAGTGTCGGGTATTATCCCAGTCATCAATACCAAGCTTTGCTGCTGTATAAGCGTTTTGAGCTCTTATGAATAATCTTCTGACTCGATAAACTCGCCTTTCCAGCTTTGGAATTTGTTCGACGTCCTGCTGAAGTTTCTGTAAATGGTTTTTATGTTCTACTATCTCTTGTTGGAGCTGAAGATCCTGAACCTCAAGTACCTGCTGTTTAAGGTGCTTTTGAATGGCCTGGTGACGGGCTTCAAGGTGATCTTTGTTTTCCGGAACCAGACCGAGGTAACCTTCAAAGACAGCTAGTTTTTCCCGGACTTCCTCATCGGCCAGTGTTTTGTCAAATTGCAGCCGCTGATGAACGAACTGAAGGGTACCCAGATGATTTTGATTGACCGAAGCAATACCGCGCTTGCCACCAATGGCCGTCGGTTTTGCTTTTACAGCTTCTTCATCAGGCTGTCCCGCTCCGGCCATCGATGTGTAGATTTCATGAATTTTTATTTTGATGAGTCTGGCTTGCTCTTCCAGTGGCTGGGTATCATCCCAGTCATCAATACCAAGCTTTGCCGCCGAATAAGCATTTTGATTTTTTATGAAAAATCTACTGACTTGAAAAACTTGCTTTTCCTGCTCTGGGGTTTTTTCGAATTCCTGCTGAAGTTTCTGTAACTGGTTTTGCTGTGCCTCTATCACTTTGCGATTCTGCACAGGCTCATCATCAATCTGCTGTCTGGGTATGTCATCGGTGAGTTTGGCAGCAATGCTTTCGTCTTCGCTTAATGGATCGTCAGGCATTTCGGTGTTATCGCCTTCAACCTCATGAATATTTTCAACAAAATACCGATTGCTTAGAAGATTTCTAAATACGGGTTTGAAACCAAAGTGTTTTTCGAGTTGATTATGCATCCAGCTTGCCGTGGAGGCTGACATAGCGGCTTCGATTTGTCTTACTGTCAATTCAAATTCATCTGCCTGGCCTGGAGTAGCATTGGTCAATGCCTGCTGGATATATTCGAACTGTGCAATCAGCCTCAGTTCATCTTCGTATATAAGCGTCGTTTGTCCGTCTTCGTTAAGTTGAGCATTGTGCCATGCAGCTATTCCCTCCAGCAGTTCCATCTGCCTGTTTCGAATGACGTACTGGTAGCTTTTGACTTTGTCTTTTCTAATCTGTGCTCTCGCTTCAGAAGGGGGTATGCTGGAAAATTCTTCCGCAAACATGTTGTAGAGATTTTCCACAAAAGCGACATCGGCCGAATTCTGCTTCTGACCACGAAAAACAATCACCTCTCCCGGAGCCTCAGTCACTTCCAGCTTTGGATAACCCTCAGGTACGGGATATGCCCTGGTCTCATCCTCGACGTATACAACATAGCCGACGGGTTTACGGTAGTAAAAAAGCTCATTCAGAGCTTCCTGTTGTAAATCTTCCCCCAGAACATGAACCTGGGTATAGGCGGAGGTGGCTGCTGCTAAAAGCGTCTCTTCATTGACAAACAACGATTGATCCAGGCGGCGCAGTTCTGGGGGCTGATCGCCTCCAGCGATAAGACGCATAAAGGTGCGCCCGTTCACTTTAACTTCGTTTACTTGAACGGTGGCAAGGGCGACGTAGTCATTACTTGCGCCAAGGTTTCCTGCTCTTCTATTCGCAACTTTCAGCACTCCGGCCAGTTGTTCGGGACTGGCGATTTTTGTGAACTTTTCCAGGGAATGGATGCCATTCAATTGAGTACGAACAGCATTAATTGACTCCTGATCGGTCATTCCGTTTCTGACCTCAATGGCCAGTTTCTCTTCTGCAAGGTTATGGGTGAACCGGAAGACCCCCTCATCTCCTACCTTGAGGACTTTGGTGTATTTCTGAGCAACGTCATTGTCGTCTGTTTCAAACAGATCGACAGTTGAAACGCCACCGACGATGCCAGAAAGAGTGTCTGTGAAGCCTTCAGAAGGTATGTCATAGCCAGCCCTGGCTTGAGCCTGATCAGGGTAAGTGGTAGTAAAGGATTTGGGTATTGGCTGCTGGTCATCACCTAAAGTTGGCCTGACTATGACCTCACTCCGGGTAAATTCCGCATATCCATTGCTCTGAATATCGGTAGATTTTGTCTGCAGCCTGCGATCCGCCAGCGCCTGCGTACCAATGACGGATGAACAGATTGCAATGGCCACTGCAAGACTTAATGCATTGGGGGGAGCATTTGTCATTCTACTACCTCAGAGTTGAGTACTTTTATTACCGTGAAAAGTGATTGCTACACCGGGCAAAGAAGCAACTTTTAATCGCCGATGGCTGTTAATCGCTCATGGCTGTTCCGATGAGCTGTTGAGAGAATTTAGTTCACATTGGCAAATCCGGTAGGCTGTTGAGCGAATTTTGTTCACAATGGCAAAGTGGAATGCCAATAAAATTGATTTGTTTTTTCAGGAAGGGGGGACATTGATAGTTTCTAACGGGGTTTAATTGCTCTGTAAGGGGTTACTCAGCTACAGTCTTTGTGGCTCTCTTGCCACCGCTCTTTTGCCCTTCGTAGAAGGCGCCCAGAGTGTAAAAGTACGGAATACTTTCTGCGTGGGAAAATGACCATTGAGGCACATTGTCCCTGAAGTATTTCTCCC
>NZ_JAHHPQ010000606.1:0-5131 GCF_024606245.1 Endozoicomonas sp. SESOKO2 | reverse complement strand
CCAAGGAAGTGCTCAAATTCATCCACTGTCTGATAACCGTCGACACCTCTGACGGTCTTTATGTAGTGCTCTAGTTCAACCTTGCTGATCAGACCTTCATGCAGCAGAGCGATGATCCTGTTACCACTGGCAGAACGGGTAGCGAAGTACTCCGAGAAGCTTTTCAGGTCTTCCGGTTCATGCTCGACGTAATGAATAGCTGCTTCGCCCATGCCGTGGATTTCATCGTCGTAGTGTTGTGGCCCGGTTTTAATGTGAGTCCTTGCCCAGTCTGCCAGATCCTGGACTTCTTCCAAGGTATTCAGAGACTGATCTTCTATAGGCTGGAACATGAATGTCGTCTTCAGATTTTTGAAGACTTCTACAATCCGTCTGGCCTGATTAAACGTCAGATCGTCTCCGACCAATGCTCTCAGGCGAATCGGTGCAAATTCATCGTCAAAGTCAAAAGTTGGAAGATCGGGTCTGACCTTACCGCTTTTTTCTGCTGATTCTGCCAAACCCATTGCGGCTTCCAGAGCCTGCTTCTTGAGAGAGTGCGTCCTTACGAAGGCATAGATATCGACCAATATATTTGCTTGTCTCGGGTGGTACTGGAAGGGACCACCGTCTTTTTCGACGGCTTCCTCAGTAGCTTTCAGGACTTCCTTTAATGTCTCTATTGCCGCCTTCTTTGCGTCTACTTTTTTTATCAAGCGGTCCTTTTCCCTGGTCAGTTGCAGGATCTTGCCGCCAGCACCATCATCCCCGCCCAGTTGTACTTGTTTGTTTTTCAGAGCATCAAGCCGGTCAGCGATGCGGTCAGTGGGATCTGGCTTAAGACCAATGTCGTCTTCGATGGCTTTAAGATCAGCTTCATGATCGTCTACAGCTTTTTGTACTTCTGACACTTTTGCTTTTTTCTGTTTCAGGACTAAATCCGGCACTTCTCTGGTCTGCTCTGGAGTAGTCTCAGCTTTCGGATCGTTGTCTTTGGAATTGTCAATGTCTTGATTTTTAGTGTCCAGAGCCTCTTGTGCTTGCTTTTCTTCCGTCTGTGCATTGGTCAATTCCATTTCTACAAAATCATGCTCACGTAGAAATTTTGTGACCTGAGCGTACTTTTTCCTGGTTTCAGGCAGTTCGCCCATTGCGTGATCGACTTCGTCCCGACTATGAGAGGCTGTAAAGTCTCTAATGGCATCAATGCAATCTTCTGCTAACAGATTATCAGGAGCATTTTCAAAAGGGATTTTCAGATCTTTAATGGCAGCTCTTAGTTTCCGGATTATTTCCACTTGTCTTTCTGCATCGTCCTCGTTTCTCTGCAGGAAGCGTTCGATGTCGTTTAATCGGTCTTCAGAGTTTTGATTTTCAGCGTGAGGCAGGCCCAATTCGGTCTGAATCTGCTTCATTGCCTGATTGAGAGCCGTGATGTATTTATCCGTGTCAGGGGGGGCGTCATTAGAATGTGCGACTATCACTTGTTCACTATGGACAGCATTGAGTCTGCGATGAAGTTGCTCCAGCTCACTTTCAGCTTTTTCTATGTATCTTCTGGCTCTGGCTTGCTCACGATCAAGAACATATCGGGGTTTAGATCCCAGACGAGCCATTTGCCTGTCAAGCTCAGCATTAATGACTGCGATACGGTCATCTACTCTGGGGTGAAACGCCTCTAAAGCTGCTCTATACCGTTGTCCGAGTGTTTCTTTGATGAGACAGATCTGATCACGAGCAGGGGCATCCTCTTTATAGCCCTGAATGCCCAAGTGACTGGCAATCTCATTATTTATTCCCCTTCTGATACCTTCATCATCATAGGGTTTGCCAACTTCGTAATTTAATTCCCGAAATCTGTATTCCAGAAGAGCCTTCTGTTCATTCAGGCTGGCATCTATTTCAAATTCTATATTCAGATCATCGGCCAGCTTAGCAACTAAATGCTTACCTCTTTCTTTGGCAGCAACGTTTTTACTTCGGTCAATCCCCAGCTCGTACTCTACAGCGTCAAGCAACTCTGTCTGTTGTTCTGAGGCTCGCAAATCCGTGTATGTGGCATAAAAGGTAAGACGCTTGCGAAGCTTCCAAACTTTATCTGTCTTGTCCCCAGGTTCGAGGTCATCTTTCCAGAGGGCGTGATGTATATCATCCAGCATTTTTTTGGTGACATCATCGTCGTCAAGTTTTATGAGAACCCTGTCAAGTCGTTTTTCGTTGTCATCCCATTCATTGACTTCGATCCGGAGCATTTCTTCTACGGTTTTCAGTATATTCTGTGCCTCTTCCTCTGCCTGCTGTCTGGCATCTGTGATAGATATCTGCATCTCCCTGGAAATTTCGTGATGACGGTAATACTCATCGTCCTCTAAATCGAGATCATCCATTTTCAGGGCTTCTTCCACGGCACTCAGTTTACCAAGTACTTCAGGCTTGGCTCTGGGATGGCCAGGTGTTCTGATGTCTTCCAGCTCTTCTTCCAAACTTGCAAGCTTTTGTTCATTCTCAAGTACATTCTTATGTATTGTATCTAGCAGTGCGATGCGATCCTCTACTGTGCTATCTTCAGGTAGTTTCACACCATAAAACACTGTCAAAAGAGCATTTTGCATGAGTATGTCGTCGGTTTTACCAAGACCGCTTTGAGCATTCAGCTCCTGAATTTTCTGAAGGATACGTTCTTGATGAACGTTCAATTTTCCGCCTTGAGTGTTCTGTGTCTGAAGTCTCTGAATCAGAAGTGCCTTTTGAGTCTCAATATCTGCCTTGTCGTCAAAATCCTGAATGTTTAAATGTGCGGCAATGGTTGCAAATTGAGCCTTGGTTACAGATGTTTTTTCAGTTTCTGTCATGACGACCTGTTGCTGAAGATATTTTTGATCGATCCGGGTTGCCTGCTGCTTCAGGTGCTGTTGAATCAACTGAAAGCGGGCATCAAGATCGTTTTTATTGTCCGGAATAATACCGAGCTGGCCTTCAATAGCGGCCAGATTTGTTGTTACGGTTTTGAGTTGATGCTGTTCTGTTGCGACAGTGGCCATCAAGATTTCATTAATTCTTTCTGTGATGCGTCTGGCTTGCTCTTCTTGTGGCAGGGTATCATCCCAGTCAGCTATGCCAAGTTCTCTTGCCAGCCTCGAGTTATGTACATTTCTGGCATGATGAAGTGGTCGTTCCAGCGCTGGAATGCGCTTGCTTTCCTGCTGAAGTTTCTGTTCCTGAATTTCCAGACTTTCCATTTCGACACGAAGTTTTGCAAGCTCATCCTCGATTCCTTGCCTGATTTGTTGTGCTTCGAGTTTTTCCTTTTCATTGTCAACCTCTGTATCCGTTGAGTCCTGAAACTGATGTTTAATCCGGAGGATTCTGGCTTCTTTTACCTTTAGCTCCTCCAGTCTGTAATACATTTCAGGCAGCTGTCTGGTCATGTCTCTAATGACTTTGGAAGCAAACCGTTCGTCGCCCCCCCAAGCATCGATCTGTGATTTGCTGATAATGTTGATAACAGGTATGAATGTCTGAATATTCTGAACAAAGAGCGGGCAAGACAGAAAATTTTTAAGTACGGGTTTGAAGCCGAAGTGTTTTCTGAGTTGAAACTGTAACCAGGTTGACGTGATGACCGAAGCAGCGACTCTGATGTGTTTAGCTGTGAATTCAAATCCAGGTGTCACATCCGCAATAGCACTGGTCAATACCTGCTGGAGAGATTCATAGTAGGTAAGCATTGACAGCTGACATTTGTCAATTTCAGTATTGTGAAGTTTGTGATCTGCGGCTAACTCCTCCAGTATTGCCATCTGCCTGCATCGAATGACGTACTGGTAGTCTTTGACCTTTCCTATGTTAATCCTTGTTGTGGCATGGTTGCCAGGATCAGTTTTTACCAGGCCATAGAGGTTTTGTACAAAAGCGACGTCGGCTGGATTCTGTTTCTGACCATGGAAAACAATAATCTCACCCGAAGCCTCAGTCACTTCCAGTTTTGGATAACCGGCGGGCACAGGATGAGCCTCTGTGTTATCTTCGACGTGCACAACATATCCGACCGGTTTGTTGTGTGCCAATAGTTCATTAAGCGCCTTTTGTTGTAAATTCTCTCCCTGGACATGAAGCTGTATATAGGCAGAGGTGGCCGCTGCCAGAAGAGCCTCATCATTGACAAAGAGCGATTGACTCAGGCGCTTCAGTTCAGGAGGCTGGTCACCCCCGGAGATAAGACGCATAAAGGTACGCCCATTCACTTCAACTTTTTCTACTTCAATGGTGGCAAGGGCGATATAGTGATCACTGTTGCCGAGGTTTCCTGTTCTTTCTTCGGCACCATCCAGCACTGCGAACAGTTGTGTGGGTCTGGCGATTTTCGTGAACGGTTCCAGTGATAGCATGTTAGACCAGTGAGTACGGACAGCATCAACTGAAGCCTGATCGGTCATTCCGCCTCTGACTTCAATGACCAGTTCCGTTTCTTCAAGGTTATGGGTGAACTTGAAGATTCCCTCATTACCGACCTTCAGGATTTTGGTGTATTTCTGAGCAACGTCATCCTCGCCTGTTTCAAACAGATCAACACTGGAAACGTCAACATCGGTTTCAGAGAGAGTGTCTGTAAAGCTTTCAGCAGCAGTAACATAGTCCGCTTTGACTCTGGATTGATCAGGGTAGGTGGTCGTGAAGGATTTAGGTATTGGCTGTTGGTCATCACCTAAAGTTGGCTTAACCATGACCTCGCTTCGGGTAAACTTCATATGGCTATAGCCCATAATATCGACAGACTTTATCTGCAGCCTGCGATCGGCCAGTACCTGTGTACCCACGATGGAAGAGCTGATGGCAACCACCACGGCAAGGCTCAATGCATTGGGGCAAGCATGTGTCATTCTGCTACCTCAGAGGAACGAAGCCAATATGTATTCCTTATACAGGTTTCGTTTGGAGGTCATAAGGAGGTCATCCGTTGATCTCTGATATCAGAGTTCATCACTGATATCTCTATTGTCTCCCGTGGGTAGCATTTCTCTATCATGACCAGAAAGTTTCTGATCACTGTTTTCTTGCCACTCAAAGAAGGCACTCAGAGTGTAGAAGTAAGGGATGCTTTCTGCGTGGGAAAATGACCATTGAGGCACATTGTCCCTGAAGTATTTCTCCC
>NZ_JAHHPQ010000605.1:0-38748 GCF_024606245.1 Endozoicomonas sp. SESOKO2 | reverse complement strand
CTCAATTTCTTGCAATCCTCGCTACGGACGCTTAAGTCCGACAGGCTGCTAGTCTACCAATCCATAATATTCATCAGCATTCTGGTGAGCTTAAACAATAGCAAAAACTCAACGATATAAACTGGAGTGATCATCGTCTTAGACACTTCATTTGGCAGATGCCGTTAGCATGACTGTCTACACTCAGGCTCAGGCCGACATCGCTGATGGTAGAGAGGTTACCGATGAACAAAACCGACATTGTCAAAGAGAAGCTCCAGAATTCCATTTATACTCTTGGCGAGGCTATCCGAAGCAGGGATTGGACAACGCTGGAAGTTTTGGATTCTGAAGCACGTCAGGCGATCGAAGAAGCGCTGGAAAGTGGCTCTGCTCCCTCGGAAGAGGTGAAGGATCTGCTCGAAGAACTCCAGACGCTCTATCAGGGAATGATATCAGCCTGCCAGCTTGAACGAGATCGTGTACAGGAACAGTTGACGGTCAGTAAACGTCGCCAGCAAGCGATTGAGAACTATCAGAAAAGTAACAAACGTTGAGGTTGCCCGGTTCTGGATTTTGCAGACATTCATTCGAAGCGCTGCGGAATCATGGTGTTAATAAATCAGAACCAGAGTATTTCGAAGCCCACTTTCTTGGGGTGATCTATCCTTCTTGTCTGTGAACCAGAATGCCAGGATAGAATTATTCAATACCTACTCCTTATGGCGCCGCTGTTTTTGGTACTCGGGTTGTCTGTCGTCTGTCAGGCTGAACCGTGGACAGGATGTTTTGCTGTCGGGGCTGAACCAAATGCAGGATTTTCGCATCAGAGCTTTTCTATCAAAGGTGTCCGACATTCACCGCAGGGTAACCCGTCAGATATTGCCGACACAAATGGCTATACAGGACCAACCAGGCCGCCTGATGACAAACCACACAGACTTGGCGGCTATGGGATAAAAGCGACCATCATTGAGTCGATTTCGTGGCAGTTACTTTATGCCACTGACCTGCAGGTGGCTCACAAACTGATACTGACCATCAAAGACGCCCCCCTGAATTCCAATCCTTATTCATGGTTATCTGTAGAAGTGCTTGTCGCTGTCGGTTGGCTTTTAAAAAGCTATTGGAACTCCGGGTTACTGATGTCTAACCCGATTGAACAACAAAAGGTGAGTCAGGACCATTCGTTAGACACTATTACAATGATGTTTGGCTCTGGACACAACCAGCGACCACATCAACCATCAACATCATCGGGACAGCGAGCTCCACAAGCTGCTAATCTCCCCGGAGGCTTTATCTCCAGCCTCATGTATTCTGACTCAGGCGGTAGTGGAGGAGGTTCTCAACAACACTCACATACTTTGGGTTTAAATTGTTTCGTTCACCCTTGTCGTGGTGTTTGTAGTTTCCGACCATTCTCTGATAATGGAAGCCCCGATAATTGGCTGCTGAATTCGGCAGAAACTTCGATGGGCTTCAACGGAGCAAACCCCGGACAGAGCTCATGCCCTCATTTGGCTAATAAACACAGCATTAGTCGCATAGACGATTTTGATCCTTTTGAAGCGACGCATTTCGAACAAAACGAAATACTGGATGATCTTTCTGGTATTCAACTCTCGTTGATTTCTAATCAACTGCTTGATTTGGCGTATGAGTTTGACTGCAACCCTGCCAACAATGCCTGCGCTTTGGATGAGGTTGCCTTAGACAGGGACACCTCAGACTCAATGCGTGCGGGGGGCACCTATCCAACTGACGTTGCCGGGCCGCTTAATGGTCTTGTGCTAATGAACGACGGATTGCGTTTTACAGCGAATGAGTTTGGGGTCATTAATGGGTTAGTCGATCCAACTGAACTTTGCCAGGAAGCTGGGTTTTCCCTTGCGCTTGACTCTTCAGAAACACCACAGACAATCACTGAATTATCCCAGTCAGGTCAGAGCCAACCCCATCTTTCCCGGACAGACGAAGCACAAGCCAGGAACAACAGCGGGCAAAAAATCTGTCACGTGATCTTTGTTGGAGAGGGTGGCCAAGAGCGACTATGTGGGAGAGTTTGCAAGAATGCTCGGGCTCTGTCATCTCACAAAAAAAGAAGTCATCCAAGGCAACATAGCTGTGATGTCAGAGTGGTCGGGGAGGATGGTCAGCCGCGGCCATGCGGGAAAGTCTGCAAGAATGCTCGTGCCCTGATGGATCACAATAGAAATAATCATAAAGGGCCAGAAACCTGTAACATGACTGTGGTCGGGGAGTATGGTCAGCAGCGAGCATGCAAGAAGATCTGCAAGAATGCTCAAACCATGGCGAACCACAAAAAAATGGTGCATGGCAGGCAACAAACCTGTTACGTGACCGTGGTCGGAGAGGATGGCCGACAGCGCCCATGCGGGATGGTTTGCAAGAATGCTCCTTGTCTGGCGTCTCACAAAATAAGAGCCCACAGCGGGCAACAAATCTGTGACAGGATCGTGGTTGGGGAGGATGGTTTGGTGTGGCCATGTGGTAGGATCTGCAAGAGTGCCGGATCCTTGGCGGATCACAAAAGAAGAGAGCACAGCGGGCAACAAATCTGTGACCGGATCGTGGTCGGCAAAGATGGCCAGCAGCGCCCGTGCGCGAAGGTTTGTAGGAGTTCTAAAGTTCTGTCAGATCACAGAAGAAAAGACCACAGTGGGCGACAAACCTGCTACGTGACCGTTGTCGGATTGGACGGCCAACAGCGGCCGTGCGGAGCAGTCTGCAAGAATGCCAGAGCTCTGACGGAACACAAGGGTAAGCATCGAAAACGCAAATTTGTTGGCATGAACCGGGACGTTGATCTCAAGTCTCAATAAACACTTCACTGTTAGAAACAATGTGACCAGGACTTTATCGGCCATCAGGCAGAGTGAAGCAGGGCTCACTCAATCTTCTGAGCCCAGCTTTCTGTTTCAGGTTCAAGGAAGACGTGTTCGAGGATTTCAGCAGCCCAGGGGTATTGCCCTGAGATTTGGCGAAGGACTCTGACGGACATCACCTGGGCGGCCGGAACTTGGCTCCAGACGCTTTTGCCCAGACAGCGCCAGTGGTCAACGTTCATTTTTGCGGGTTTCCTTTCAAAAAGGCTGAGTTGCTCACCGCAAATGTCACAGGTCATCAGGCAGTGCTCAAAATCGGGCTCTTCAGGAACAGGAGCTACTTCCCAGATGTTAAGCGGAACACCGGCTGCTTCACAAAGCTCACACTTTGAACTGGCCCTGCGGGCAAGATCCTTGCCAAGCAAGTTCAGTGCAGCCTGTCGTTCCTGATGTTTCAGTAAGCCTTTGGCCATATTCTTTCTCCCAAATGAGCTAATGATACAGGGAATTGAAAAGCTGACTATGGCGCAAATGAAGCTCAAAGTTCCTTGATCGGGTGATAAATACCTTAAAATACGCCCTTGATCTCTGACTGGATGGCTGGTTACGCTATCAGTTCAATGGATCCCAGACTTTTTACAGGCAAATCAATGGCTTTAAGTTTCATTTCACATCCCAGCCCCAACTTTGACGCCCGGGAAATTCCTGTAGAATTTCTGGTCCTGCACTACACGGCTGTGGACCTTCAGGGTACGCTGGACATGATTTCGAGTCCAGGTTGTGGGGTTTCAGCTCACCTGGTGATTGATCTGGACGGGACCGTCTATGAGCTGGTCAGTTGCCTGAATGGAACTGCTCACAGAGCCTGGCATGCTGGTATCAGTCGTTGGCAGGAAAAAGAAGCGCTCAACGATTTTGCTATTGGAATAGAGTTGGTTAACTACAACGGGAATGTTTTCCCTTTCACCGATGCACAATATTCAGCTCTGAAAGATGTGATTCGCCTGTTGCAGGAGCACTACCCCAGCCTGGGTGATCCACAACGGATTATTGGCCATGAACACATAGCTGGTTTCAGGGGAAAAGCCGATCCGGGTTGTCATTTTGACTGGGATCGTCTTTTTACAGAGAGTTTTCCTGATCAACCTCGGCCCGTTCGGGAATCTGTTTGCCCAAAGGAGCTTCAGGCTTCTCTGGAGAAGTTCCAGTCGCTGGAACCTGCTGATAGAGAACAGCGAACACTTTTCTGGAAAAGGGTTAACGAGTTAACAGAAACCTCGGTCAGGCTGATTCAGGAGGGAGTCAGATCTCATTCATGATCTCAATAATCGTTGCTCGACGTACTATTTCTGAAAAGAATATGTCATTTTGAGATGCTGACAAATTCTATGGAAATACTCCATGCCCCTGTGTACGAAGTTTTTTAAGTGCGTTGTCACCCTCCTTCTACAAGCTCGGGACGAGCCAAGTGTGTTTTATAGAGCCAGCAATATAGCCAGAGTGGTTATAACACCTAAACCCGTAGTCATTCTGGTTGCATCCGACGGTGAACTGGGGCTCGCGCTCTTAGCGGACATCGTGTTGCTACCAAAAGCCACATTGTTAACAAAAGCAGAGGACGTAGCGACTGTGGGGCAGACTCCTGATTCAAAGAAGAAACGACCTTCGAAGTTGGTCAGTCCACCACAGGCCGTGGCAGAGGAGTTAATGGCTGTCCAGGTGTTCAGTATCTGACTGATGTTATAGGGAACGGTTGTTGGCATGGTTGTTGGCATGAAAACGGTTGAGTTTACCGATGGCGTGACAACGGTTGAATTTGGCGTTGGCATTTCAACGAGTGAAGTCATCGGTCTTTCGCACTCACCTCCCAGCGATAACGGATCAGCCGCTTTCAGGCTGAAGTGTTCTTGAAGTTGTTGCCAAGGACTAACGGCCTGCAGGTGGTTACAGGCCAGGGCGAGTTTAAGAGGGGCGCTGACGTTTATAGCGGCCGCTGTTCTCGCGGTTACCCGGATCCGGTTGCCTGCCAGGTTAAAGTGAGGAGGCTCTGCATTGCCATCGGTATGACCTATAAGCGTGAAGCCTCCCAGCCGTGGCGATCGTTGGGCACGGGCGTCGCGAAGTGTGTTAGTACTGCCATGATTGGCAATGTCTACTGTATTTCTGAAAATATCCAGGCGAGTTCCGGACCCAAGAGTAAATTCACCCGCTTCTGCCATTCTGCCCATGAATGTATTACCAGTAACAGCGATTCTGTGTGACTGGTTCCTGATAGCAGGAAGATTTACAGACACCCCATCTTCGGGCATGTAGTTCAGGTACCAGTTCTTGATGATGTGACCTTTGATCGTGTTATTGGCAAATTGGAGGCCAGGGCCAGGGCGGCTGCCATCGGCGTCTGCATCCAGAGATTGTTTGCAGTCAAGATGAACGGCGGATCGGACAGGAATATGAAATACATTGTCTTTTATAATCAGTCTCCGGTTATAACATTCTGCGAAAACAACAGTGTTAGTTCTGGGTTCATCAGGGCGTCCAAATGGCCAGAAAGTAATGTGTCTTATATTGCTGTCTCTTGTTTCTCTATACCGGAAATTTTTAGTGGTTCCTACCTTGATTACAGAGTTGCCCCCTAAATGGGAACCGATGACGATTTCAAAACCATCATCAGCGGCTCCAATAATGTCCTGACCATCCTTCAAAACGATTTGATAGTTTGTAACGTATATAGCCTGTTTTTTACCTGCATGGACAGAGTTGGATGAGAGCAATACCACGGTGTTTTGAGGAGCCTGGCGGATCAACTTAGCTAAATCCTTTTTCGGGTTAGCACTGAGAACAAGACACTGTTTTCCGCGAAAAAGCTCTCTATACTGGTTTAGCCGTCTCTGAACCCCTGACGTTTGTCCTGTGAGAGAGTCGCACGATACTGTCATAGAGGCAGGTTGAGTCGCCGCCTGAGCCTCTGAAGTCAGAGTGTGCAACAAGAATATCTGGGCGACTAACAGGACGAAACAAAGCTGCAGGCTAGTCATGTTAAGGTTTCCGTAGAAAAAGTGGATAGGAAGCCTAGACGCTGCATTGATACTTAGCCAATGATTTGAATGTTCGCTTTTAAGAGACTCTCGGCAGGGCCGGGACGGTCAGGTGTATTCCTCCAACCCCAACAGTTTTTTGCCCAGTTCAGTGAGCCGGGCAGGCTCTCCTGGTTCAGGGTCTTGTTGATGGTTTAAGCCCCGCCACTTTTTTGGTGCTCTTTTTTCCTGCCAGAGTTCTATGCGTTCCTCAGCCGTCTCTTCCAAGCCTGCCGGAAACATAGAAATATAGACTGCCAGCCTGGGCTTGTCCGAAATATTCAGCATGCCAGAATGAGGGAGTCCTGAGTCCCAGATAATCAGTGAACCTGCCTCGCCTTCTATAGGTTCGATCGGATGTTCACTCAGCTCCTCTTCAGAAAACCAGAGACTTTCGCGGTGTTTAAGAACCTCATCTTTTTTGAAAAGGCTGGGCACGCAGCAGAATGCTCCCTGATTTTTTCTGGTCTCGGTTAGATAGAGAATGCCCTGCAAGCGCAACGATGTTAGTTTTTCAGCCGGAAAGTCGAGATGGATATGACTTTTTAGCTGGTCCGTTTCGGGATCAAGAGAAGGGGGCTTGAAGGACAGTCTATCCATTCGAACCCAGAGTTTTTCGGTGCCAAGGAGTTGTGTGAAAAGGGCGTGAATATTAGGGTGCTGTCTTATATTCCAGAGGCTCTGGTGCTGGTGAACGGGCACAAGGCCGTTGTAACCCAGATCTTTTTCGTACCAGCTTTGGGGGTTGCAGAGATCAATATCGAGAAATTGTGTGATTAAATCGATGGCGTCATCACACAGGGACTGGGGAACAGCATCAGGAATGACCGTATAGCCGTCCTTGCTGAGTTGGCGCCTGTTTTCCTTTGACAGAGTCAACATGCTTACGCCTCACTGATTCAGTTCAGGTATTCTTTATTAGAATAAACAGCACTGAGCTTAACAAACAACCCTGAGCTGAATAAAAAGCCTGAGCTGAATGAACAGTCTTTGGGTCTCTTATCAGTGAATTGTTTCGTTGGCTTCTCTTTCTTCCAGGTCTTCCAGCAGCGATTCGAGAACGACCTTAAGAGTATCCGTCTCTTTGTTGAGTTCGTAATGGCGAACCATGGCGACC
This sequence comes from Endozoicomonas sp. SESOKO2, assembly GCF_024606245.1. NCBI lineage: Bacteria > Pseudomonadati > Pseudomonadota > Gammaproteobacteria > Oceanospirillales > Endozoicomonadaceae > Endozoicomonas > Endozoicomonas sp. SESOKO2. The sequence goes on along the minus strand of NZ_JAHHPQ010000605.1, from coordinate 31,729 downwards.
AGAGCCTGTGCCATCGGATAGATACGAAGGAAGCTTTTCAGGTCCTGTGGCTGAACAGCCTGACCGGAGTGCTCGACAAAGTGGTTGGCACCGGAGGCTGATCCTTTATTGGCGGATTCTACCAGAGACTTAATCTGCTCAAGATCTTCCAGATCATTAAATCCCAGAAGCATTTCAGCCAGGCTCTCTTGAAGACGTGCTCTCATAGTCATTACTCCCAGAGGAGTCCGTCGGACGACATCTGCCCCGTCAGACTCCAGGCAACCAGTTAATAAGTTGCAGAGTAAAGATTGATCAACTTGTAACCCATTCGTATGTCTGTCGATTTTTTGCGACTTACCAGCGTGTTTGTTCGCTTTTTCGTTGGTTTTTCAGGGAAAAACACTTATCAGTAGCCTCTTTTCTTCAGTTTAAGAAAAGCATTGATAGGCCATCCACTAACAATTGTCGGCAAAGAGTGACAAACATCCCGGCATGACCGAAACGCTCTGAACCCTTATAATGCGCTCTTTCCTTTTTCCCTCTTGCCGCTCTGGTAGTCACTCCATGACGTTACAAACTCTCCGCCTCAAGAACCGGGCTGATCGTAGATTGAAAGCTGGTCATCTCTGGATCTACAGCAACGAAGTCGATACTCAGACTTCTCCCCTGAGAAACTTCGAAACGGGAGAACTGATCAGTATCGAAAGTGCTGAAGGCAAAGTCTTGGGTACGGGCTATATCAACCCAAACAGTCTGATCTGTGCCCGCTTGGTCAGCCGAGACAGCAAATATGTTCTTGATCGTTCACTGCTGGTGCATCGTATTCAGGTGGCGTTGAGTCTGAGGGAGAGAGTGTTCGATAAACCCTTCTACCGTCTGGTCTTTGGCGACAGTGATGGTTTACCGGGACTGGTGGTTGATCGTTTTGGTGATCATGTTGTTGCCCAGATGTCCACCGCTGGTATGGAAGCGGTCAGGGACGACATTGTTGATGCTCTGGTCAAGGTGCTCAAGCCCTCAGGTATTCTTTTGAAAAATGACGGGACCGGTCGACAGCTGGAAAAGCTGCCTGAGTATGTAGAAGTGGCTTATGGCGAAATGCCGGAAAAAGTCGAACTGGAAGAGAATGGTGTCATGTTCAGGGCGCCCGTCATGAAAGGTCAGAAAACGGGCTGGTTCTTCGATCATCGTTTAAACCGTGGACGTTTGCGTCACTACGTCAATGCTAAGAAAGTATTGGATGTTTTCAGTTATGTCGGAGGCTGGGGCGTTCAATGTGCGGCTTTTGGTGCCAGCCAGGTCACCTGTGTGGATGCTTCTGAACAAGCGTTAGACCTGGTCCATGAAAATGCCGGGCTTAATGGTCTTGCCGATCGTGTTGAGTCTATCCATGGCGATGCTTTCACGACTCTGAGAACTCTGAGGGATGAAGGTGAGAAGTTCGACGTCGTGATTGTTGATCCACCGGCCTTTATCAAGAAACGCAAGGATACCAAAGCGGGTGAACAGGCCTATCGCCGTATTAATGAATTGGCCATGAGGTTGCTGGAAAAGGATGGCATTTTGGTGTCCTGTTCCTGTTCCATGCATCTTCAAAAAGATTCACTGTTTGATGCTCTGAGAGCGGGCAGCCGCCATATTGATCGTAATTTGCAAATCATCGAGCAAGGCCACCAGGGCCCCGATCACCCTGTTCTGCCTGCCATACCGGAGACAGAGTACATCAAGGCGATCATTGCCCGGGTGACCCGAGTCTGATTAGCATTTCAGCCGGTTAATCACTGCAACCAGTTGGTCTGCGTCTTCCTCCGTATTGTAGATGTGAGGTGAAAAACGCAGGCCTTCGGATCTTTGATCGCAGAATATGTCAGCACCATGCATGGCTTTCATCGCTTTCTGGTTATCTGTAAATGAGATGGCCAGGGTGCCTCCTCGACGATTTCCCTGCAATGGAGAGCGAATCTCTCCTTGATTAATCCGAGCGATCATGCGATCAATCAGCTTCTGATTATGTTGGAAAATCCTTTCGGTACCGATATGACTCAGAGTTCGGATACTCTCTGCAGAGACGGTAAAAGGCATTATGGAAGGAGTTCCTCCGGTAAATCGTCTCGCGTCATCCGCATAGTTAAAGTGATGAATATCAAACGCCATGGGGTCCTGGTGAGAAAACCAGCCGAGATCCATAGGCCTGCATTGTTCGATGATGTCATCACTGGCCCAGAGATAACCACTGCCAGGTCCACCACACAGCCATTTAACACTGGAACCGATCACGAAGTCGGCCTGCCAGAGTTTGAGGTCAATGGGAACAACTCCGGCTGACTGGGCGATATCTACGACTGAAATAATCGACTTCCTTTTGGTCAGTTCTGTGATGTCAGACACAGGCAGGCGCAGGCTGTCATTGGACTGAACATGAGTGATAAAAGCCAGCCAGACATCGTCGGACAGCATTTCATCCCAACGGTTCAGGTCTGTGAGGTCAGCTTCATGGGGTACGAAGCGGGGCCTGAGTCCGAAACGATCACACAGGGTCTGGATCACAAATCCCGTAGAAGGAAAGTCTCGCTCTGACAGTAAAACATGACTGTCAGAAGGTGCCGATGGCAGCGAACCTACTATTTTTGTCAGTGCACTTGAGAGGTTGGTCTGTGGGCAAAACTGCCGGGTTTTACCGTTCAGCAGAATGGCCAGAGCAGAATTGAATCGGGTCAGGTTATCGAGCCATTGTCCCCAAGCGTTACTGCCCTGCTGTTTCCAGGGTTCCAGGAAGTGACTCTGCAAAGCGGCGCTGGCGGTGATGGGCAGACAGCCAACCGAATGGTTCAGAAGATAGACACCCCGCTCCGGTCGATGGAAAAGCTTTTGAATATCAGTTGTCATGAGCAGCTTTTTTCTGGTTGCCCAAGTTGTCTCTTTTTACACCGTATTCTCCGCCCCAGGCATCGGTCATTGCGCCACGGATATCCCAGAGTTCGGGGAAGAAGCGGTGTTGAATGCCCTTTTGCAAAAGCTCTACAGAGCGGCCTTTTAAAGACTTGGCTCCCATGCCGATGGTTCTGTAGATCAGCTTAAGGTGATGAATACGGAAAGCCTGAAACTGTTCATCAAATTCGGTGAGGGCTTCTGCCACAACATAGGCTTCGCGGTGAGTGTATTGTGAGTTATAGATCTTTTCCAGCGTCAGCCCTTTCTGGTTGAGGTAATGTTTTTTATAACTCTCCCAGAGGAAGGGGGGCATTTTCAGCAGGGTTCTGAATCCGGGGGATTCCTGCCCGCTGCCATTGCCCAGTTGCAGCCTGATTTCCTGATATTCTTTTGGCGACATGCTTTCCAGCAGATGCAGCTGGCTGGTCATCATATCCAGTGTTTTGTTGACTCTCTGGAACAGGGTGATGACTCGGCGAGTATGGGTTTCCTGAAGGTAATCATCGATGTCCAGTAGTGTGTAACCGATCAGTTTCATCCAGAGTTCTTCGACCTGGTGAACGACCTGAAACATCAGTTCATCTTTATTACAAAGATCAGCCATGGGCTTCTGAGCTTTAAGAATTTGTGGAGTGTTGAGATAAACTTCGTAGTCCAGTTTACCTTCACCTTCCATCAATGCGTAGAAGTGGGATCTGTCCATGGTTTCTCCGCTTTTTTTAATCATTGTGAGCAGGTGGCCGGGTATGGTGCATCTGCTCTGGAGGTATCAGCAGTGAAGAGGACAAGTTGCTGATACCTCTTAAATAAAGCATAGAAACGGACAGTTCTTAAAGAATAAATCCGGTTTATCTGAGACTGATGACTGGCCATCCTTTCTCAGCAGCAACTGCGGTCAGTTCAGGGTCAGAATCAACAGCGAAAGGGTGATCCACCTGGCCCAGCAGGGGCAGGTCATTTTTTGAATCACTATAGAAACAGCTGCCTGTCAGAGAATATTCCGGGTTTTCCTGTAGCCATTGCTTAAGACGGATCACCTTTCCTTCCTGAAAAGTCGGTGTGCCGACCACTTTTCCTGTGTAGCGGTTATCTTCAATCTCAAGCTCTATGGCCAGTAAAGTGTCGACATCAAAGGCTTTGGCAATAGGCTCGGTAACAAATCGGCTGGTGGCGGTTATGATCATCAGGTGATCCCCCTGGTCCCGGTGTTTTTTCAGAAGGTTCGCAGCTTTTTCCAGCATAATGGGACGAATGATCCGCTCCATGAATTGGTCATGCCAGACTTTAAGTTCGTCCAGAGTGTAATGGGTTAGTGGCTCAAGACAGAAGTCAAGGTATTCACTAAGAACCAACGTACCCGCTTCATACTGACGGTAGAAATGATCATTGCCATCATGAAAGCGGGCAGCGTCCACTATGCCTTCATTGGCCATGAACTGTCCCCATAGATAGTCACTGTCACCGGCTATCAGGGTGTTATCAAGATCAAAAATTGCCAGAGCCACAAATACTCCTGCCAGACTGCACTGCTGAAAAACGAGGGGTGATTGTACTACGAAAATCTCCCCAGTGGCTGTTCATGATCTTTTCAGGAAAGCAAAAGTGGCATCCTGATTGCGCAGATCCTGATTGCTGTTTTACAGCGCTTTATGAAACAATGCAAAGTAATAGATAGTTTAAGGTAGTCGCTTAAGTGATTGATACAGATGGATTCAGGCCTAATGTGGGCATAATCCTCGCTAATCATCACGGGCAGGTTCTTTGGGCCAGGCGAATCAGACAGGAAGCATGGCAGTTTCCCCAGGGGGGTATAAATGATGATGAAAGCCCTGAGGAAGCCATGTATCGCGAGCTGTATGAAGAGATTGGGCTTCAGCCGGAAGACGTAGAAGTTCTGGCGTGCACTCGTGGCTGGCTGCGTTATCGCCTGCCCAGAAGACTGGTTCGTCGAGACCAGCATCCGCTTTGTATTGGGCAAAAACAGAAATGGTTTCTGCTCAAGCTGCTGAGCAGTGATGACGAGGTTAGTGTGGATCATACAGGATCACCCGAGTTTGATGGCTGGCGATGGGTCAGCTATTGGTATCCCCTGGGACAGGTCGTTTCATTCAAAAGGGAGGTTTATCGCCGTGCTTTGCGCGAGCTGGCTCCCCGAATAGGACACCTGCAAGCGAATAAAGAGTCATGACTTTTGACACTGAGACGATGTTCAATACTGGCATCAGCTTCAAAGGCTCAGACAATATTCAATCAAGTGCTATCCTTGCACTTGCGTGATGGAAGCCTGTTTCTGACAGTCACGACATGGAAAACCGTTTTAAAGTAAACAACAGAATCGGGCGTCTGTTATTTTGAGATAGCAGACTCAGGAGACTGATAAGTAGACTGGACTAAGTCACCATGCTGAACACCCTGCGTTCGATTGTACAGGAAGTCGGTGCCGCCTCGAATTTGCAGGCTGCGCTGGATATCATTGTGCAGCGGGTTCGTGAGGCCATTAGTACTGAAGTCTGCTCTGTCTATCTCTACGACGCTGAAAAGGCTATCTATACATTGATGGCGACAGAAGGCCTCAATAAAAAGGCTGTCGGTGTCGCCCGTTTATCCCAATCCGAAGGTCTTGTGGGTCAGGTGGGTCTTAGAGAGGAGCCCATCAACCTGAAAACAGCTTCTTCCCACCCTAAATACCGTTACATCAAGGAAACCGGTGAAGAAAAGTTTCATGCTTTTCTTGGGGTTCCCATCATTCATCATCGGATGATCCTGGGTGTACTGGTGGTTCAGCAAAAAGAACAACGCCGTTTTGACGAGCATGAAGAAGCTTTCCTGGTCACCATGTCTGCCCAGCTAGCAGGTGTTATTGCCCATGCTGAGGCCACTGGTTCCCTGCATGTTACAGTCAATACTCAGAAAACAGCTCGCTTTCAGGGGACGCCCGGCGCAACCGGTGTTTCTATTGGTGAAGCCGTTGTCGTTTCTCCGGTCGCTGATTTAGGGGCTGTTCCTGATCGAACCTGCCACGACATCAAGAAAGAGCTGGAGTCTTTGGATCTGGCTCTGGAATCGGTCCGTTCGGAAATGAAGGCCACCGCCGAAAAGCTCTCTGGCCATCTGCCGGCAGAAGAGCAGGCGTTATTTGATGTCTATCTTCGGATGCTGGACGACAATGCACTGGGGTTGGAAATCAGAAACCGGGTGAAACAGGGTAACTGGGCACCGGGAGCACTCAGGCAGGTTATAAACGAGCACGTCCGTAATTTTGAAATGATGGACGACGCTTACATGCGTGAGCGTGCTGTTGATGTCAAAGACTTGGGTCGTCGGGTTCTTGCCAGTATTCAGCAACACGATCATGAGTGCATAACCTACCCTGATCAAACCATTCTGATCAGTGAAGAACTGACAGCCAGTATGCTGGCAGATGTTCCCCGGGATAAGTTGGCGGGTCTTGTCTCTATACAGGGCTCAAGCAATTCCCACGCGGCCATACTGGCCAGGGCTCTGGGTATTCCTACAGTGATGGGGGCCGTTGATTTGCCCTATCACAAGATGTCCGGCAAGCAGCTGATTGTTGATGGTAACCTTGGGTTGGTTTATGCCTCACCTTCCAGGGAACTGCTGGAACATTATCAGGCCGTTGTTGAAGAAGAAAAAGAATTCAGTAAAGGGCTGGAAACGATCAGCGATCTGCCCTGTGTCACTCTGGACAACCACCGGTTACCACTGTGGGTCAATACCGGCCTTATGACTGATACGGTTCGTTCCCTGGATCGGGGCGCGGAAGGTGTCGGTCTTTATCGTACCGAAGTTCCTTTTATGCTCAAGGAACGATTCCCCAGCGAAGCAGAACAGGAAAAAATCTATCGCCAGCAGCTTGAAGCCTTTGCACCCAGACCGGTCACCATGCGTACGCTGGATGTGGGTGGGGACAAGGCGCTGTCCTATTTTCCCATTGAAGAAGACAACCCCTTTTTAGGGTGGCGTGGTATCAGGGTAACCCTGGATCATCCGGAAATATTTCTGGTTCAAATCCGGGCGATGCTCAAAGCCAGTGTTGGACTGGATAATCTTCGAATCATGCTGCCAATGGTAACCAGTGTCTTTGAAGTAGAAGACGCACAGCATCTTATCCATAGGGCTCACGGCGAAGTGTCAGCCGAAGGCTTGCCGGTCGTGATGCCTCCGGTCGGAGTCATGATTGAGGTTCCTGCTGCCGTCTATCAGGTTCGTGAACTGGCCCAGAGTGTGGACTTCATGTCGATCGGTTCCAATGACCTCACGCAATATCTTCTGGCGGTGGATCGTAATAATCCCAGGGTGGCTGATTTATATCATTCTTTTCATCCGGCGGTTTTGCAGGCGCTTCGAAAAGTGGTCGAAGATTGTCATAAAGAAGGCCGAACCGTCGGTATTTGTGGTGAAATGGCCGGTGACCCCGTAGCTTCCGTTCTACTTCTGGCTATGGGGTTTGACATGCTGTCCATGAGTGCCACCAACTTGCTTAAGGTGAAGTGGGCGCTCAGGAAAATCACTCTGGAAAGAGCCAGAGAGATTCTGGAGGATGTGATGACGCTGGACAATTCTCATCTGATCCGGAGCACTCTGGAGTTGGCCCTCTGTCGGGAGGGGCTCGGTAAAGTGATGGGCATCAAGAGTAAACGCTTTTCCAGCTAGAACGGGTCAAACCCATCGAAGCTACGCACTCAAGCTCAGAAAACAAAACCTGATTGTCTGGCTATGCCTACCGCTCCGACAAACCTTCCATGGTCTGACTCGCTGACAGACCCCGCATGCGGGTGACAGCTCGGCTGCACTAGGATTTCTTTTCAGAAGTGTCTGCTTTGATACCATAAACAACTACATTGGATGAGTGATCGAGGGGAGCCTCAATATAAAGTACAATTTTTTTAATAGAGCGGCCATGGTCAGGAATCGGGAAGCCCCGGGTTTCCAGTCCCGGTAGCATAAGCTTCTGGACACTCAGGTCTATCACTTGTCCATCACTCATATGTACCTTGGCAGAACGGATTTTCAAACTACCCTGAGTGATATGAAATTTTACAGTTTTGTAGGGAATGTCCCCGTTGTCAGAAGAGATTTTGATGGTTGCCGTGTCTTGAGAAGGGATGATATGTTTCTCGCCTATTTGATGCCAACCATCGGCCTGCAGGGTCATCGAGAAGAACAGCATCAGTGCGGCCAGCAGGGACTTATAAAGTCGGATAGGGGCTTGTAATCTCATCTTATACTCCTTACTTCTCACTACGAATTAACTGCGGATACGACACTTTGCGGAAGCTGCTGAAAGCAATGTTCCAGATCTTCTGAAAGGAATAGAGACAAACCATGTGTTATGAAAGTTAGCTGTTTTTGGCTGCTTTGTGGTCATTTTTTAGGTTGACCGATCTCGCGGCGGGTTGCCATGATACTGGAAATGCCATTGAGAGCTGGCGTTTTTTCCCGGTTTGTCCATGAGGCAGATAGATTTGCTCAGTCCAGCTGAGAGAACCCTGCCTGTCGAGAATCAGAACACTGGTGTTTCGTGTTCCATATTGTTCGCTGGCTATAAAACAGCTGGATAAAAACTTTTCCTGCTCCTGACTCACACCGGTATTGGGTAGTTGGTCATCGGGTGCTTTTGAGTCATCGTGCATCATAGAAATCAGTGCTTCAGGCTCGGGTTTCCGGTGATGTTCAACATGCTGAGCCAATCCCTGCTTTACTTTTTCCAGCTTGGGCCAGGGGCTGTTCAAGAGGTGGTTGCTTAGGGCGTGGAAGCCGGGCTTTAATGAAACAACACTGCCCATTCGATTGGAATAGTAGTACAGACCGCTGGAATCGCCGACCAGCAGGTTAAAGCCAGAGTAATGATCGGCTTTATGATGAATCTTGTTCAGGTATTCTTTGGGTGATAGGTTACTATTTAAAAAATTACTCACCAGATGACCACGGGACAGAGCTCCCGGTTGAAGGGGCCATTCCCGATAGTTGGTGATGGCGGCTATTCTGCCTCTGCAACTCAGAGCCAGCCAGCTGCCTCCGGCTTCTAAATCCCGGCCACCAAAAATCTCCGGATTGTCCTCCCAAAAGTGAACGGTTTTTGCTGGCCGCTCATAGAATTCATCGCGGTTGGCGACCAGAATCAGCGGGTACTCGGTATCCGGTTGCCAGGACAGGGTAATCAGACACATAGATTGAGATCATCTCTTGTTTTTATCAACAGGGTTGAGATTGTACAAACAGCAGCGAGCCAGGGTATCGTTTGGTAAAGCCAATAAACGGCACTTGGTTAACAACTGGCAACATTTTCTTAAGTAAATTTCGCTTAATCTGATCTGAACGCTGGTGAAAATTCGCTTCTTGAGAGGCGGGTCTGACCAGTATTAGGCTTTAGCCTTGCTGTTTGCGACTAAAATAGCATAATGCCATGCAGCGAGACAGGTTCAAAAATGCGTCAAAGTATCCGACTCAAAGCCCATCGAAAAGATCAGCAAAAGCTGATTCATTCTCAGTGGATGGGTTGTGTCTGGCCTATCAGCAATGCGAAATGTGATAAAGGCAGCGAAAGACAAGAAGTCTTTTGATTATCCTGAGAGTGCCTGGGAGAGGATAATTGGCGCGGGTCTTGACATTGCTACACCTCTGGTAGTGGCGGCAGCCACTTGGGCAGCTCTTATCATTGTAAGCTCGCCCCTCCGGGAGTGATGAGTTCACTCAGAGGGTGTCATATCTATTACACTGGAGAAGTTAATCTATGGCAGAGGGGAAAGCCTATGAGTAAAGCAGTCACCGCTGCTGTGGTCCAAATGTGTTCCGGACCTGATGTTCAAGCCAATCTAAAGCAGGCAGAGGATCTTCTTTCAGGAATGGAGTCATCAGCCAACATCCTTGTGCTGCCTGAATGTTTTGCCCAGTTGGGGGGGGATATTCCCGCTTTGGGCAATAATACCAGTGTGGTCAGAAACTGGATGTCCCGCATTGCCCGTCAATATGGGGCTTGGCTGGTAGGTGGTTCTATTCCCTGTGTCGTCAATGAAGGAGAGAATAGCAGGGCGTCCTGCTTTGTTTATGACCCCCAGGGTCATGAAATCACTCGCTACGACAAGATTCATCTGTTTAATGCCGATGTATCGGACGGCACTCGTCGTTACAGGGAATCCGATGACTATTCGCCGGGCAATGATTTGAATGTAGTGGATATGGAATTTGCCAGAACAGGCCTGACTATCTGCTACGACGTTCGTTTTCCAGAGCTTTATCGAGAACTGAGAGTCAGGGAGTCAGAAATCATTACCGTACCTTCAGCATTTACCAGGGTGACAGGACAGGCCCACTGGGAGCCATTATTAAGGGCTCGTGCCATCGAGAACCATTGTTATGTCCTGGCGGCTAACCAGGGGGGGACTCATCCCAATAAGAGAGAAACCTGGGGACATAGCATGATTATTTCACCCTGGGGTGAAGTCTTGGCAGAAGCCGATAATACTCCCTGTGTTTTGACCACTGAACTGAATATAAAAGCACTGCAGGAGATCAGGAAGCAAATGCCTTGCTTTGAACATCGAGTGTTATGAAAGCGTGTTGATTGATGGATTCAGGACAAAACCCACCTTGTCCCGGATCCCTGTCTGTGAATCAGTGAGTGTAGTTTGCCAGTGTTTCCAGCAACCTTCTCTGGGCATTTCTGCGACGTTGGCCCCTTGATGGTTTGTTCTGAAGATATTGACCATCACTCTGCAACTGCCAGCTGCGGGTATTGTCTGACAGGTAAAGTTCCAGCTCTTTCTTCACTCGTGCTGCCAGCTTCGGTTCTTCAATGGGGAAGCAAGTTTCAACACGCATATCCAGATTACGAACCATACCATCGGCACTGGAGCAGTACACTCTGGAATTTCCATCGTTCTCAAAGTAGAAAATGCGGGTGTGCTCAAGAAAACGGCCCACAATAGAACGCACCTGAATATTTTCAGACAGTCCTTGAATGCCGGGTCTCAGACAGCAGATGCCACGTATGATCAGATGAATTTCTACCCCAGCCTGAGAAGCCCGGTAGAGAGCCTTGATCATTTGGCTTTCGGTCAGTGAGTTTACCTTGATGATCACACGGGCCGCTTTGCCTTCTCTGGCATTAACAGCTTCCTGATTGATCAGTTCAATCAGGCTTTTCTTGAGCGTGAAGGGCGCATGAAAAAGTTTGCGCACACGCACAGCCTTGCCCATACCTGTCAGCTGCTGAAAAATCTTGCGAACATCGTTAGTCATATCCTTGTCGCAGGTGAGCAGGCTGTAGTCGGTGTAGAGTCGTGCGTTTCCCGCATGGTAGTTACCGGTGCCCAGGTGTGCGTACCGCTGGATCTTTTTGCCTTCCCGACGAACAATCAGAATCAGTTTGGCGTGGGTTTTATAGGCAACCACTCCGTAAACAACAACCGCCCCAGCTTCCTGAAGTCTTCTTGCCAGTGCAAGGTTTTCTTCTTCGTCAAAACGGGCTCGAATTTCCACGATAACCGTGACTTCTTTACCTTTCCTGGCCGCTTCTACCAGAGCATCGACCATTTCGGAGCGTGCTCCGGTGCGGTACAACGTCTGACGTATTGCCAGAACATTCGGATCAGTGGCTGCCTGGCGCAGCATATCCACAACCGGAGTGAAGGATTCGAAGGGATGATGCAATAGAATATCGGACTTACGAATAGCATCCAGCATATTAACAGAACGGGAGCTTCGGGCTTGCAGTACCTTCGGGTAGCTGGGTGTAAAGCTGGGGAAGGTCAGGTGATCAAACTCTGGTGACGTTTCGTTGCATACTGACATCATGCGGGTCAGGTTGACCGGACCATTGACGCGGTAGAGTTCATCTTCCGTCAGGCCAAATTCTTTCAGTAGGAAATCAACCAGCGGCTGTGGGCAGTTATCCACAACTTCAAGGCGCACTGCCTCACCGTAGCGGCGGGAGAGTAATTCACCCTGCAGGGCCTTGGCCAGATCTTCCACTTCATCTTCAAGGTCCAGATCACTGTTTCGGGTCAGCCGGAACTGGTAACAACCTTTGATGGTCATACCCGGGAACAGATCCTGCATGTGCAAATGGATGATAGACGACAAAAATACATAATTCCTGCCACCCTTGTCACAGACCTCTTCAGGCAGTTCTACGACCCTGGGTAAAGATCTTGGCGCAGGAATAATAGCCATACCTGTTTCACGACCAAAAGCGTCTTTGCCTTCCATTGCGACAATAAAGCAGAGCAGTTTGTTGGTCAGTCTCGGGAAGGGATGAGCCGGGTCCAGTCCAATAGGGCTGATGATGGGCATGACTTCGTTGTAGAAGAAGCGCTTGATCCAGGCCTTCTGCTTGTCGTTCAACTGGTTACGCCGAATAAATCGAATGCCCTGCTTGGCCAGACGAGGCAGTAGTTTGTCGTTCAGAATTTCATATTGCAGCTGAACATTTTCCTTGGCCTGAAGGCTGATCTCTTTCAGAACCGCTTGGGGGCGCAGGCCATCCAAATCCACTTGCTCGCGGGCAAACTCTACCTGTTGCATCAGGCCAGCAACACGGATTTCAAAAAATTCATCCATGTTCGAGCTATAAATCAGCAGGAACCGGAGGCGTTCAATCAAGGGGTGGTCGTCGTTCAATGCCTGCTCAAGCACACGACGGTTGAACTGCAAATGGCTCAGCTCCCTGTTGATGTAATAGTCCGGGCTACTAAGGTCTGTAATACGAGGCATCTGGGCAACAGGCTCCAGACTCTCTTTTGCATTGGCATTGAGTTCGGGGAGTTCCCGGTCTTGTGAATTATCCATGGGACCTCTTGCGACATCTTTAAGTGGCAGTATACGAATTCATGTACAAGCCGGACTGACGGTGGCTTATTGTTGTAACGCAATTGTACGACGTTTTGATGACTGAGTTGAGTATTAAGACATTATCTTTGGGCACAGCCTTGTAGACAGCCTGCCTCGAGTTCAGTCAGACGCGATGTATTTAGCAAAGAAAAATGACAGCCCTATGACGCTCTGACTTGACAGGGCTGCCAGCTAGCAAACGTTTTTTATTAGATCGTATCTGGCACTTTAAGTTCCCTTAAATAACGGCCGCACTGTTATTGTCTGATCAGCCGGGCCGCTTCTTTAGCGTAGTAAGTAAGAATGGCATCGGCTCCGGCTCGTTTGAAGCAGAGCAGAGACTCCGTCATGATGGCATTTCGGTCCAGCCAACCGTTGGCAATCGCAGCCTGATGCATGGCATACTCGCCACTGACCTGGTAAACAAAGGTGGGTGCCTTGAACTCATCCTTGGCTCTTCTGACAACATCCAGGTAAGGCATACCGGGCTTAACCATGATCATATCTGCACCTTCATTGAGATCAGCTGCGATCTCGTGCAGAGCCTCATCAATGTTGGCTACATCCATCTGGAAGCTGTGCTTGTTGCTCTTGCCCAGATTGCCTGCAGAGCCCACAGCATCCCGAAATGGGCCGTAGTAGCTGGAAGCGTATTTGGCTGAGTAAGCGAGAATCCGGGTGTTCAGATGACCGGTTTCTTCGAGTCGGGTGCGAATGGCTGAAATTCTGCCGTCCATCATGTCGGAGGGAGCGACTATATCGGCCCCGGCTTCGGCATGAGACAGCGCTTGTTTAACCAGTATATTGACGGTTGGGTCGTTAACGACATAACCTGTTTCATCAATCAGGCCATCCAGTCCATGACTGGTGTATGGGTCCAAAGCCACATCAGTAATAATGCCCAGCTCAGGCAGTTTTTGTTTTAACTCACGAACGGCGCGCTGCACCAGACCTTCCGGATTCCAGGCTTCGGCCGCATCATCAGACTTCTTCTCAGCCGGTGTGACCGGAAACAGAGCAATGGCCGGAATACCCAGTTCCAGAAGCTCTTCACCTTCGCGAATCAGCTCATCGACCGTCATCCGCTCTATGCCCGGCATGGAAGGAATGGCTTCCCGGTGATTAGAGCCTTCCAGAATGAATACGGGATAGATCAGATCGTTCGGGGTAAGATGGTTCTCCCGCATCAGACGGCGGGAAAAATCGTCAAAGCGCATCCGTCTGGGACGGCTGGCTGGGAAGGGTCGCTGGATCATACTGATACTCTGAAGAAGATGATTAAAAGTGATTCTTTCGCCTGTTAACCCTGATCGTTATGAGGGATAAAGCCGAATACCCCGCTCATAACGTTTGAAACCTTAAGGGTGTGGCTAACGTATAGTCTGACAGGCATTATACGAAAAAGATGCGCTACGCGCTTTTCCGACAGAATGTTGAAAATCCGTTCCGGAGACAACAGGCGAAGAACCCTTGTATGAATAAAACTAAAATAATTTTGCTGGTGGCTGTTGTGGCAGCCATTACTGCCTTTTTTACACTTGATGTACAGCAATACCTGACTCGTGATAATTTCCAATCGCTCTATAGCGATAGCCCTGCCCTCACCATTGTCGTGTTCTTTGCTATTTATCTGGTTGTAACGGCACTTTCCCTGCCGGGCGCTGTTATCCTTACCCTGGTCGGTGGGGCTATTTTCGGGTTGACGACAGGCCTGATAGTGATCTCTTTTGCCAGCACTATAGGGGCCACGCTCGCTTTCCTTATTTCCAGAACACTGCTTAGGGAATGGGTTCAGAACAAATTTGGTCATCATCTGGAAACCGTCAACAAAGGTATTGAGAAAGATGGCCTGTTTTATCTTCTGACCTTAAGATTGATTCCGGCAGTCCCATTCTTTGTGATTAACCTGGTCATGGGGCTGACGCCCATGAAAACCCGAACGTTCTACTGGGTCAGTCAGCTTGGCATGCTGGCGGGAACCGCTGTCTATGTGAATGCCGGTGCTCAGCTTGGGCAGGTTCAGGAATTGTCTGTCAGTGGTATTTTAACGCCGGGGCTTATCGGCTCCTTTGTGCTGCTGGGGACTTTCCCCTGGTTAGCACGCAAAGCTATTAGCCTGATCAAAAAACCTTCCGTGAGCGAAAAAAAGAAGGGGGATTAAGTCATGTTTAATTATTCCGGTGTTTACAAGGGTTTCAGAAAACCCCTTAAGTTCGATAATAACCTGACCGTGATAGGTGCGGGTTCTGCCGGATTGGTAAGCAGCTACATTGCTGCTGCCGTAAAAGCCAAAGTCACTTTAATTGAAAAGCATAGAATGGGTGGCGACTGTCTCAATACCGGCTGCGTTCCCAGCAAGGCTTTGATTCGATCAGCCAGGATGGCCCACTACATGAAGAGGGCTAATGAGTTTGGTCTGGAGAATGTGCAGGCTGATGTAAATTTCAATGCCGTTATGGAACGGGTGCAATCGGTCATCAGGCAGGTTGAGCCTCATGACTCTGTCGAACGTTACACCGATCTGGGTGTAAGCTGTGTAACGGGGACAGCCAGGCTGACCAGTCCCTGGGAGATCGAGGTGGACGGCCGGCGGATTTCCAGCCGAAATATCATTATTGCCAGTGGTGGCAGGCCTTTTGTACCGTCTTTGCCCGGTGTTGATCAGATTACCCATTACACATCGGATACCGTCTGGGAGATTCGTGAAAAACCACAAAAACTGCTGGTCATCGGTGGTGGGCCGATCGGTTGTGAATTGACTCAGGCTTTCACTCGGCTGGGTGTCAATGTGACACAGCTGGATCATGGTCCCCGCCTGTTGCACCGGGAAGATCCGGATGTTTCTGTGGAGGTGATGTCCCAGTTCCGTGAAGATGGGGTTAATTTGCGGCTGAATCACGAAACCCGATCCTTTCACAGGGAAGGCAATAGACAGTGGCTGCTGGCTGAGCATGAAGGTCAGACTGTTGAAATCGATTTCGATGCCGTCCTTTTTGCAACAGGTCGCAAAGCCAATACCGCCAGTCTGGGACTGGAAGCACTCGGGATAGAAACCACAGAACGTGGAACGATAGCGGTGAACGAATATTTGCAGACACGGTTCCCGAATATCTATGCCTGTGGTGATGTGGCCGGGCCTTACCAGTTCACCCATGCTGCGGCCCATCAAGCCTGGTATGCCTCTGTCAACGCTCTGTTCGGGCGCTTCAAGAAGTTCAAAGTCGATTATTCAGTGATGCCCTGGTGCACCTTTACTGACCCGGAAGTGGCCAGAGTGGG
This sequence comes from Endozoicomonas sp. SESOKO2, assembly GCF_024606245.1. Taxonomy (NCBI): domain Bacteria; kingdom Pseudomonadati; phylum Pseudomonadota; class Gammaproteobacteria; order Oceanospirillales; family Endozoicomonadaceae; genus Endozoicomonas; species Endozoicomonas sp. SESOKO2. The sequence continues at coordinate 15,685 of NZ_JAHHPQ010000605.1, read as the reverse complement.
CCTCAATGAAACAGAAGCCAGGGACCAGGGGGTTCCTTTTGAAGTCACCCGCTACGGTATTGATGATCTGGACAGGGCTATTGCCGACGAGGAAGACAGAGGCTTTATCAAGGTTCTGACCAAGCCCGGCAGTGACAAGATTCTGGGATGCACTATTGTGGGTTATCATGCCGGTGAACTGATCACCGAATACATCACAGCCATGAAACACAATATGGGAATGAACAAGATTCTTGGCACTATTCACATTTATCCAACGCTCAGCGAAGCCAACAAATATACTGCAGGTGAATGGAAACGTGCTCATGCGCCGGAGGGTTTGTTGAACTGGGTCAAAAAGTATCACGACTGGATGAGGTGCTAAACGAATCAGCTCCTGACTGTACTAGATTAACAATAAAGGGTCTCTTCCCTGAGGCCTTATGACAAGACATTCAGGTGCCAGATGCCTCAATCCAACATTTCACAGGCAGGGATATCACCAGCCCTCCCCAAAATCTCAGGAACGGATTCAGCGCCTGTCATACGGCAAGAAGCTGGAAATCCGGGCCGTCTCAATTGTGACTCTATCATCGCTGTTGATCTGAGAGTCAGTCTGAATGATGGCAGCCTTGAGCCTTCAAGACTCTCCGGCAGAAGCCTGCCGGAATTTAATATTCAGGCGGTTTTACCCGGCGATGTGGAGAAGAAGTTGCCTATACAAGCTTCCCGCGAAGATCGGCTTGCTGCCAAAACCAATGATGTTCAAAACAAGATTTCTCAGGAGCGCTCCAAAACAAGACCCAAGGTTGACAGAAGCAGCGAAGATGCCCTGAAAGTAGCTTTGAAAGACGCTAATGCATCGTTGAAAGAAGCCAGGAATCTTCAGTCCGAGGCGCACAGTCTGGCCAAGCAGGGCGTACTGGAAGAGAACTTGCTGGAATTGGGACTGGGCGGTAAGAGAATGACCAAGGCTGAAAACGACGCATTTTGCGCGGCCCGGGATTCTGACGAGCTGGTGAGTTCACGAAAGCAGGACGTGAAGGATCTGGAGCGTGCCCAAAAAGATCTGAAAGCAGAACAAAAGAGGGCTGCAAAGGCTGATAAGAAAGCGCATCAGGCGCTAGACCGATTGCAAAAAGACTCATTGTCTCTGGGTAGGTCGGTACCAAAAATCCGTAGTAAAGTGGTGACAGCCAAGGATCATTCCCGCAAAAGATTGGGAGAAGAACTCAAGTCTTTGCAAAGGGCCCAGAAGAAAGCTAAGGCTCTCGCAGCTCATGGTAAGAAGTTACTGGCTAAAGCCGATGAAAAGCAGATGAAGCATGGCATTGATACAGTGCCAGTGAAAGACGCGATCAAGCATCATATTTCAGACGCTGAAACCGAAGTCAAACAGCTGGAAATCGAAGTGGCTTCGTTAAAGCAAACAGTGAAATTGGCTCGACAATCTGAAAAAGCATACAAGAAACAGCAAAAAGAAGACGATAGAATTCTCAGGCAACAGGAGAAAGCAGCAAAAAAGGCTGCCCGAAAGAAAACCGGACTGTCTGAGAAAACGCAAAGTCCAAAAGAGCTGCTAAAGAAAAACGAAGCATCAAAAGTTGAAAAGCCGATAAAAGAGCCAATAATTGAGGGGCAGAAGCAAGAGGTTTCCAGAACACCATCCGACAGGGCCAGTTTCAGTCCATCAGAGCTGCCTCCTTTGAAGTCTGGTAAGACCCAGATGAGGGCTTTTCTTAAGGGGATTACGCCTCAAAAAGCAATGACTGCACAGGCGCTGGAAAAGGCCATGGAAACTTTGCACAAACCCAATGACTATCGACAGGTGTTGGCTGATATTGTGGCCTCAGGTCTGAATGTTGAGGAACAAGTCAGGCTCAGGTCCGGTCTCAGTGCTTGCATGTTGGGAGCCATGAGAGATCCGGAGAAATTTAAACTTTTCAATAGGGGGTTTATTGAACATATTATGTTTGGCGATAGTATGGTCGAAATCCAGCAGCAATACCCTGTGTCAGTGAAAAAAGACTTGGAAAGAATTGACAAAGAAGCAGCGAGGAAATAACACATTCATGGAATCCGACCATCTGCAGCAGCTCCAGCAGCGGGTAAGCGAGGCAGAAGCCTTTGAAGCCTCCGTTTTGAAAAATCTGGAAGAGGTCCAGCATAGGGTTGGAGAGTATTCCGAGAAACTGACCCGTCTCAATAGCAAGATGGCGCTGTTGGAAGCTAGTCAGGCAGCCGATGAAGAGCTGGCAGGGAAAATGGATGTACTTAAATCCGAGCGGGACGACGCCGAGGCAGCCTATCGTGAACAGACCGCCCAAGAGTCGAGACTACAAAGAATGGAACTGGACGCCATCAGCCACCTTAAGGTGGCCAGAAATGAGCTGAAAATCGCCCAGCTCAAATCCGGCTCCTGAAAGCAGCGTTACAACTCTCCGGTAGGCTTCTCGGCAGGGGCTGCTGGGGGTGGGGTCTGAAGTGGTCCATTCATTATGTTAATAGCGGCGTCAGCGCAGTCCCAGGTCCATGACACGTTGCCACTGAGCTGTACTCTTGCTTCCATCGCCGTTCCCAAGGTAAATCTGAATTCTTTGATCACCCAGCCCGGCTTGTCGCCGGTATCTGAGGCGATTATGAGGTCTTCAGAGCGCACCAGATAGGTAGGATTGGGCATATCGTCAAAGGTCAGTCTGGTAAGGCGAGAGTTAAACAAGCTGATGCCCACATCCTTAATACTACCCGGATGATTAAAAATGGATTGTGCTGGGTTTTTGATTTCTGCCTGGCTACTGTCGGGATTAACTCTCATTATACATTTGCCGAGATCAACGGTTCCATTCAAGCCAATGCCCTCGTTAAAAACAGCTTCTACCTGTTTCGTTGCATTGTCCGCAGGGTCAGCATGGCTGAGTGGAGTGAAGCCGATGAACAGGCCTGACAACGCAACAAGGGAAGCCCTGCGACATAAGCCGTCTGGTTGTAGCAAATTCATGATAGATATTCTCAATGAAAATGAAAACGAAAATAAAAATGAAGACGATGGAGTGTTGCGAGAGCAACAGGAAAATTATAGGCAGTGTTCAGGTATCTTCCCATTGATTTGATAGCTTGATCCGTTATGAAATAGCTGTTTTTTATTGATAAGAATAATTTATCCTGAATTTGCCTCAGATCCCCATTGAACCGGGGATCCAAACGAGCAGTGTGAAAGATTATCGGGTCGGAGTCATTTTTGGCTCAGGCTGTGGTCTTTTTCCTGGGAATACCCAGCCGTTGTCGTCTCTCCCAGAGCGTTTTACGACTGATACCGAGTTTCCGGGCCAGTTCGGTTTCGGTCATTTGATTCTGGTGTTCGAGCACGAAGCGCTGAAAGTAATCTTCCAGAGACAAACCGTCCTGAGTTTCGACCTCATTGTGACTGTTCGTGTTGCTGGTGTCAGCCTTGAAAAGAGTTGACTTGACGTGAACATCCAGATCCAAAGTCTCAGGCGTAATGATGTCATCGTCACAGAGGATGACAGCTCGCTCAATGGCATGTTCCAGCTCTCGCACGTTCCCTGGCCATTGATGCTGACAGATGGCTGCCATGGCCTCAGGAGAGTACGAATAAACTTCCAGCTCCATCTTCTTGCAGACTTTTTCCAGTAGCTTCTCTGCAAGCAGTAATACGTCGTTGCCCCGCTCACGCAATGCCGGAATTCTCAGCTCCACCACTTTCAATCGATAGTAGAGGTCTTCCCGGAAATGACCGCTAGCAGAGAGCTGGCGCAGATTTCTGTGGGTAGCGGCAATCAGTCGCACATCGACTTTCTGGGAATGCACAGAGCCCACCCTTCTGATTTCTCCTTCCTGAAGAACCCGAAGCAATCGGGCCTGAGCTTCCAGAGGGAGTTCACCGATTTCATCAAGGAACAGGGTGCCAGTATTGGCAGCTTCAATCAGGCCGGTTCGGGCAGCCGTGGCGCCGGTAAAGGAGCCTTTCTCGTGACCAAAAAGTTCGGATTCAATCAGTGTCTCCGGAATAGCAGCACAATTGACTGAGATCATTGGGCCATTGGCCCGGCGGCTGTTCTCATGGAGGGCTCTGGCGACCAGCTCTTTACCTGTACCCGATTCGCCCTGAATCAGAACAGTGGCATCGGTCGGGGCAACTTTCCGAATGCGTTTGAAGAGCAGCTTCATGGCGTCACAGTGACCCAGAATGCCGTTGTATCCTGAGTGGGTGTCACAAACCACTTTTTCCGTTGATTTATCAGGTGCAGACAGTTTGCTGGTCATGATAGCAGCAACACGGTCCAGCATTTCAGAGTGATCAAAGGGTTTGGCAATATAGTCAACAGCGCCCATTTTCATGGTGCTGACGGCTGAGTTCAGGCTGGCATAACTGGTCATAATCAGGACCGGTATGCCTTCAGCCAGGTTGATCATCTCGGTACCGGGTGAGTCGGGCAGGCGCAAGTCACTGATGATCAGGTCAAAATCTTTTAATGTGTAAGACAGCTCAGCTTCGTGGACAGAACCTGCTTCACTGACGCTGTAGTCGTTTCTTTCCAGCAGTCTTCTCAGGGAGGCACGAATAATTTCTTCGTCCTCAACAATGAGAATATTACCCTGGTTCATACAGTTTCCCCCTCCTGCTCCCGTGAGTCATGGGGCCGATAAGTCATATAACCATGCTGCTGCCTGATGCTCTGCGGCTCATGACGCGGCAGGGAAATTTCAAAGAGTGTACCTTTATCCAGATTTTTATCGGTTGGACTGATGACTCTGATGGTACCAAAGTGTTCTTCAATGATATTCCAGGTCAGTGCCAGACCAAGACCGGTACCTTTACCCGTCTCTTTGGTGGTGAAGAAGGGTTCAAACAGACGTTCCTGAATGTTGGCAGGAATGCCATGACCCTGATCTTCAACTTCGATTTTGACAGTGTGGGCAGAGGCCGATGTTCTGATTGTGATTGTACTGTTCTCATCGGAAGCATCTACCGCATTATTCAGCAGGTTAATGAAAACCTGTTGCAGTTTCTGTGGATTGCCCGTCACTCTGTGTTCCGGATCACACAAGTTAAGAAAGCTGATATTGCTGCTCTTTCGTCCAAGTTGCAACAGGCTGATAGACTCCTGAACACTGGTAAAAAGATCAACGGGTTCATGAGTGCTCGTTTGTGATCGATTTTTACCGTTGTGGGAGTAGTTCATGAGCATTTGAACAATTCTGGAAATCCTCTGGGTTTGTTCGAGTACCTGGCCCGCTACTTCCCGGGTATCGCCTTCTTCTGAGAGGGCTTTCAGCTCCTGAGCCAGACAATCAATAGCGGTGACCGGGTTGCCAATCTCGTGAGCGACACCGGCCGCCAGCTGTCCTATGGAGGCCAGTCGTTCACTGTGAAACAGCTGATCTTCAAGCATCTGGTTCTCTGTATGATCTTCCAGCAGCATCACCTTGTTGCCATTGGGACCATACACCAGTGCTTCAAGGTTGGCCTTGTGAAGATTGAAGTAACGCAACTGCCCATTAATTTCTACACCATGTTTAGGCAGGTGCTGACTGTCTATCCGGGCAAAGTTGCTGAGAATGTCATTCCAGGGCTCTGGAATCCGGTTCAGAGGGCTGCCCAGAACCTCTGAGGCCGGGATAGCGGTCATGTGGCTCATGGCCTGGTTCCAGAGCATGATTTCTCCAGCCGCATCCACTGAGCAGAGGGCCATAGGAAGATTATTCAGAATGTCCCGATGGTAGCGCCTCAGGTCATCCAGTTCTCCGGCCAGACCGCTCAATCGACTGTGATAGGCTTCAAGCCGTGATTCCATGAAATGAATATCCCGGGCAACGTAGCCCTTGTTTTCATCCCAGGGCAAGAAGGTGTCAACAATATCGTGGGCTACGCTTGGCCCCATCAGACCCGAAAGGTTTTTCTCGATCCGCTCCCTCAGACGACGAAGAGCATGAGGGCGGTTTTCATCTTCTCTCATGTTGAGATCGCTGAGTGCTCTGGACACTTCCTTATGCGCCACCCGTCCTCCCAGAGGTTTACTCAGCATTTCATGGAAATCATGAGCAGACTTGGCTTCAGGAACTTTCTGATCGTTGCGGCTGTTGCTTTCAACCTGACAGGCACTGGCGGCTGAACGTTCTTCGGGGGACATACAGGTGAAGTTTGAGACCAGATATATCAGCACTGCATTGACCGTCAAAGAGGTCATACCCAGTAGATGCCACTGTTGATAAAGATAGGTCGACACCTCATCCATGGTTGAGCTGAAAAGGCTGAAGTCGACCATTTGGGGCAACATCATAGTGAAGAACCATAAGGTTGTGCCGCCGATCAGACCGGTAATAAACCCTTTATGGTTGGCTTTGGGCCAATACAGCACACAGAGTGCTCCCGGAAGGAGTTGCAGGGCACCCACGTAGGCAATAACCCCCAGATTATAAAGTGCCTTTTCGGCTTCAAGCATGCGATAAAAGCCGTAGGAACTCATAATGAGCGCCACAATAATGAATTGCTTGAACCAGATCAGCCAGCGATAGATATTCACCTCAATCTGAAGGTGGGGCGGGTAATAGGGCAACACTATGTGATTCATGATCATTGAGGACAGAGCCAGAATTGTGACAATCGTCAGGCCACTGGCGGCCGCCAGTCCCCCAATATAGGCGACAATAGTTAGCCAGGGCATGTCCAGAGCCTGACCAATGAACAGCGGAAAGTAGTCAGCTGCCACCGGGCTGTTCAGCTTGATACCTGCCCAAAGAATCAGCAGGGTGGGTAGACTCAGTACCAGAAGAAACAGGGGAAGTGCCCAGCTGGCAATATGAAGGGAACGCTGACTGCGATTCTCGGCAAAAGTCATGTGAAACATGTGCGGCATGACAATTGCCGAAGCAAAAAACATCAGCAGCATACTGCGCCAGGGACCATCCTGAAGCGGCGTTTGCATTTCTATCAGTTTATCCTGATGAACAGCAAGCCAGGCCTCCACGCCATCAAGACCATTAAAGACTTCAAACAGAATAACCAGACCCAAGGTCACCATCACCACAAGCTTGACCACTGACTCAACCGCCATTGCCATGACCAGACCCCGCTGCCTGTCACGGGTTGAGAGGTGTCGAGTACCAAACAGCGCTGCAAACAGGGCCACCATGACACAGAAAACGATGGCAAGTCGTTCCGGAGAGTATTCCTCACTGATCAGGTGAATACTGTCGGATACTGCCTGAATTTGTAGGGATAGCAGAGGCATGGTTGCCGTTAGCATCAGCACAGTGGCCAGGGTTCCGGCCAGAGGGCTTCGAAACCGGAAGGCAAAGAGGTCTGCCAGTGAGCTGAGCTGGTAGGTTCGGGTGATCCTCAAAATGGGATGGAGTAAAACCGGAGACAGGAGGAAAGCTCCACTCACACCCAGATAGAAAGCAAGAAAGACATAGCCGTGCTCACTGGCAAAACCCAAACTGCCAAAGTAGGCCCAGCTGGAGGCGTAGACACCCAGAGAGAGAACATAGACAGCAGGGTGCTGAGTGATTTTTCTGGGAATCAATCCTTTCTCGGTCGCCCAGGCACAGAGGAACAGGGCCAGCAGGTATGCAACACTGACAAGCAGAAGTTCTTCGAGTTCAAAACTCATCGGAGTTTCCCCTGGGCTGGAGCAGGAAACCTGCCAGAATCACGATAAACCAGAGAATCCAGGGTTGGTACCAGCTGTCGCCCGTCGTAATCCACCATCCCATGATGGCGGGAGAGAAAAGGTAGATACTGATAGCCAGAAGCAGAACCAGACGATAGATGTACATGAAACTTCAGTACGAACTTGATATCGGACTGTCCATCTTAACCAGTGTTGAGATAAACCGCAAAGTGGCTGGGTAGTGTTATCTGTGGGTATCGTTATCTGTCAGATACCCGGTGGATTATAGGTCACCCAGTAAACCATGTTGCCCGGGCAGTCGTCGCCCAGTATGTCGCTCATCAGCTCGTTGGCTTTCAGGTCACCCATCTTCTTGATCCAGTCAGTGTCTTCCAGCTTTTCTTCCAGAAACCAGTTGGGCAGGGCGTTGATGTGCTTATCGTAGTAAGCCAGTGGGAACCTGAGGTCCCTTGGCAGGCGAGTGCGTTTGATGCTCAACGCTGCATCACAACGAACCACCAGACTTTCTGCCACCTGTTTTCTTTTGCTGACGTAGTTGCCTGCTTCCCTGCGGTACTTATCTTCGTAGGGGCCCATCAATTCTTCGTAGCGGTTTTCTATGCAGTGATCGTAAGCCCGGCTGACATCGTCGTTTTGATAGCCCATGATCTTGCAGGCTTCTTTCACCCGCTCACGAAACTCACGGCTGATCTGTAAATACCAGGGAGCATGAGGACCCAGAATGTTTTGTGCTTCCTGATTGGCAACGAAAAACAGGTTTTCATCGGGGGTAAAACAGAGCGCAGCATCCTGAGCGTTAACGACATCAATTCTGGAAAGATCTGGCTCTTTGCCAACAGCGCTTTCGCGTTCAAAACGGGCTTTTTGACAGAATTCAGAGTCGGTAATATCGACAGCAACTCCTGGCATTGGGGTGATTTCCTGAGGGGTAATAGCCAGAGCATCAAGAGTAAAAAGCAATGAGGCCGCAGGCAGAAAACGACGCACAACCTTGTTGATAACGGACATATCCACTCCTTAGACACATCTTTCTCGACAATGTAATAGTCTATGTATACCACTCCCGATCATCAGGATAAAGCTGTCAGCGGCACAAATGCTCGTTTTGCGACATGATCGATCTGCCAGTGCTTTATACCCCACTCTAGAATTTCGGAAACACTGCTGCCTTCCAGTTCAGTATCCGGCCTCTGTCCCAGTGCCTGCAACGCTTTGATCAATTGCTGTTCAGGCTGATGGAGAGGAATCTCTGGAGCATGATTCTGCTTGCTCAGCTTGTCGCCGTTCGCAAGCGTGATAACAGGAACGTGAGCGTAGACAGGAGTGGCAGTGTTGAGCAAGGACAACAGATAGGTCTGCCAGGGTGTCGCATTGAGAAGGTCATGGCCCCTGACAATATGAGTAATCCCCTGATAAGCGTCGTCTGCACATACGGCCAGCTGGTAGGCAAAGAGACCATCCTTGCGCTGAATGATGAAGTCCCCCAGATCAGGCAGGGCATATTCGATAGAGCCCTGGATCAGATCCTGAAAGGCAATGATGGTTTCCGGGCATCTCACTCTCAGGGAGTATGGAGACTTTGTATTGTCTGTTTTGTCTCGACAGATCCCCGGATAGACGCCTCCTTTGCCATGAAGATCCTTGCGGGTACAGGTGCAGGGGTATATGAAACCTCTGTCCTTCAGGTCACTGATGATGTGTCGGTAGGCTTCGTGACGCGTGCTTTGGTAAAGTACCTGATCATCCCAATGCAAGCCGTAGACTTCCAGCGACTTCAGAATCCGATGGGCTGCGCCAGGCTGCTCCCTGGGAGGATCAATGTCTTCCATGCGAACCCGCCAGATTCCGTTTTGCGAGCGGGCGTCGAGAAAACTGGCCAGGGCGGCAACCAGTGAGCCAAAGTGCAATGGGCCGGAAGGGGAGGGTGCGAAGCGGCCAATGTAGTCTGGCTTTTCTTTGCCGTGGGCAGTTTTTTTCGCTGTGGGCATGTTCAGGGTCTTCAGGCCATAAGCAGACGAAAGGGTTTATTGCCGATGCCAGGGCAATAAGTTTTCACAAACACAAAAACAGCAAAGCCGCGATCTGATTCGCGGCTTTGCTTGAAGGCAGCAATGTCAGGGTATTATTGACCCAGTTGCTTCTCCTTGATTTCAGCCAGAGTTTTGCAGTCGATGCAAAGAGTGGCTGTAGGTCGGGCTTCCAAACGGCGGACGCCAATCTCGACACCGCAAGAGTCGCAGAAACCGTAGTCTTCTTCCTCAATGCGAGTCAGAGTTTTATCGATCTTTCTGATCAGTTTCCGTTCGCGATCACGGGTACGCAGCTCCAGGCTGAACTCCTCTTCCTGGCTGGCACGGTCAGCCGGGTCAGGGAAGTTTGCTGCTTCGTCCTGCATATGGTTTACGGTGCGATCCACTTCTTCCATCAACTCCTGTTTCCATTGTTTGAGGATGTTAGTGAAATGTTCGACCTGCTTCTCATTCATGTACTCTTCGCCTTCTTTCTCCACATACGGAGTGAAAGAGCGAAGCAAATTACCTTGATCGGCTTTTTTCTGTGCTGACATGATTACAGCCTCATCACCTTCTCATTAAGTAGCTCGACATACTGCCTGCCAAGCTTTCCATCCGAATGCCGGACAAAACCGGCTTCCTTGAAAGCTGAGGTCAACACCACGGGTTGCCAGTATCAGCTGCGTAATCTGGCCCCTATGCCTCTTGCCTTCCTCACAGAAGCGACGAAACTACCAAAACCTATGGCAATGCGCCATAAAAAAATGCTTCTGCCGCTGTCGACAAGTGATCATCCACCTATTACATAGTAATCACAAAATACTATTCGAGGAAACCGTCAACTAACTATCATAGAATTCAGTTTTGGAATATTAAAGTCTAATTTAATGAAATATTAGTATGAAATTTGAAAAAGATCTTCAGTCAGCCCGCCTTATTCGACGTTACAAACGGTTCATGGCGGATGTAGAACGGGAGGATGGCAGTACCCTGACTCTTCACTGTCCGAATACAGGCTCCATGAAAAACTGTCTCTATCCGGGCAAGCAGATCTGGTATCTTGATTCTGGTAATCCTAAACGCAAGTACCCCTGCACCTGGGAGTTGGCTGAGATTCCGGTCATGTTTGAGTCAGAGGAGAAAAGCACTCTGGCCGGATTGAATACCGGCAGAGCCAACAGGCTGGTAGAAGAAGCGCTGCGCCTGAAAAAGATTTCCGAGCTTGCAGAATACGATAAGATCCGCAGAGAAGTGCCCTATGGTGAAGAAAAAAGTCGTATCGACTTTTTACTACAGCAGGAAGGTTTGCCAGATTGTTATGTTGAAGTGAAAAGTGTCACTCTGGCAGTAGGTGATGGTCTGGGCCTGTTTCCCGATGCTGTCACCGCACGGGGAACAAAGCATCTCAGGGAGTTAATGACCATGATTGATTCTGGCCACAGGGCGGTGCTGCTTTTTTGTGTTCAGCATACAGGGATTGAACGTGTCGCTCCGGCTCATGAGATTGATCCACAGTACGGTCAGGTCATTAAAGAGGCTGCAGCTGCCGGGGTTGAAATTATGGCTCTGGGTGCCGAGATATCGACGCAAGAAATCGCCCTGACCAGGACGTTGCCCGTTTTTGATATTGAATGATTGGCCGGTTAAATAGCCATTGAGAAGACGCCTGCCCTGATCTCAACATTCAATGGACATTATTCCATGACTCTTTCTGCATGATGGTTCGGATAGGCTGCAAAATAACGTCTATCTTATAGTCCGAAACATCACAACGTTATGGAACCTTTCAATGCTCAGAACCGCGGTAGTCGGAACGGGATATCTGGGAAAGTTTCACGCCCTTAAATACGCCCTCTTACCAGGATGCCGACTGGTGGGAGTGGCAGACATTAATGAAGACAGTGGTCGTGTTGTTGCCAGGGAATGCGCTACAGAATTTTTTGCTGATTACCATCAACTGTTAGGCAAGGTGGATGCTGTCAGTATTGCTGTACCTACGTTGCTTCATCATCAGGTTTCAAGAGACTTTCTTATGGCCGGTGTACATGTACTGGTGGAAAAGCCCATAACCTCGAGCCTGAAAGAATCCCATGAGCTGGTTCAAATAGCCAGAGAGAAGGAGCTGGTTCTGCAGGTTGGGTGTCTGGAGCGCTTCAATGCGGCACTTTCAGGCGTAGGCCCATTATTAAACAAGCCTCGCTTTATTGAGTCCCACCGGCTGGCAGAATTCAAACCACGTTCGATTGATATCAATGTGGTCATGGACCTTATGATCCATGATCTGGATATTATTCTGAGCCTGGTGAACCAACCCTTGCTGGGTGTCGTCGCCAACGGCACTGCGGTATTGACTGACTCGGTGGATATTGCCCAGGCAAGGCTGACATTCAGCGGTGGCTGCGTAGCCAATGTGACCGCCAGCCGGATCAGTCAGAGCACCAAACGTAAGATGCATATCTTTCAGGAGAAATCATGCATTTGCATCGACTTTCAGTCTCTGAATATGTCGCACTTTTACAAAGGTAAAGGTGAGATGTTTCCCGGTATTCCCAATATTGAGTGTGACGCACTGACCTACAAAGACAGTGACTCATTGCGCAGGGAAATAGAAGATTTTCTCAACTGTGTTCGCCATTCAAGAGCCCCCAGGGTCAGCGGTGAAGATGGCCAACGTGCCCTGGAGTTAGCCACCCGGATTTCCGGCATTATTGAAGGAGATACTCAATGAGTACGGAACCAGTGATCCCTATGGTGGATACGCTGGCCTGGCACAAGCCAATTCAGCAGGAGCTCAGGTCTGCGGCCAACCGGGTGCTGGACTCTGGTCGCTTTTTGATGGGAGAAGAAGTGACTGCTTTTGAGCAGGAAGTCAGAGAATTTCTTCAGGCTAATCAGACGGTCAGTTGTGCCAATGGCACCGACGCCCTGGTTCTTGCACTTTCTGCGGCTGGTCTGGGATCTGGTGATGAAGTAATTACGACACCCTTTACCTTTTTTGCCACCGCTGAGGCCATCGTTCGGGTGGGTGCAACGCCTGTGTTTGCAGATATAGAACTGGAGACGTTTAATATTGATCCGCTTCGGGTACAGGAATCTATCACGAACAAGACTCGTGCAGTGCTGGTGGTTCATCTCTTTGGTTTGCCTGCCCGAATTCAGGAAATCCAGTGGCTTTGTGAGGAGCATTCCCTGCTGCTGATTGAGGACTGCGCCCAATCTTTTGGTGCATCAGTCAATGGTAGAATGACTGGAACCTGGGGTGATTTTGGTTGTTTCAGTTTTTTCCCCAGTAAGAACTTAGGTGGCTTTGGTGATGGGGGGTTGGTCATCGCGAAGACCGGGTCCATGGCGGAGCAATTAAAGGTGTTGAGAAACCACGGCAGCAGCGTTCAATATCGACACGAATACATGGGTTACAACAGCAGACTGGATGAAATGCAGGCGGCGCTGCTCAGGGTTAAGCTAAAGTACATTGCACGTTATAACGATGAGCGAAAAAAAATAGCGGAAGATTACCGGTCCTTTTTGCAGGGGATGGATATTCTTTTGCCAGCAGGTCAGGGACATGTTTATCACCAGTTTACTGTCTTAACCGATCAGCGAGATCAATTGAAGGATCATCTGGCCAGTCATGGCGTTGCATCAGCCCTGTATTATCCGGTGCCACTGCATCACCAACCGGTGTTTAAAGGCTTTCCGATGAAACAGGATCTTTTTGTTGCTGAGCAGGTGTCCCGGCGTTGTCTGTCTTTGCCTGTTTTTCCGGGTATGACGAAGGCGCAGGTGCATCGGGTAACAGAGTCGGTCACCCGTTTCTTTTCAGAAGATAGAGCAGAATTTGCCTACTGGTTTGCGGGAGCTGCACCCTGAATATCGTCCAACAGCCTCCTGACTGAGGAGCAGATTGATGAAGTGCTGGCACTCTGCGGTATTGGCAATGACACTTATCACTTCCCAAATGATCCATTCAGCACCGTTTCATGATCAGCTTGAGGCGGTTCGGCTGGCTGATGCCCACTTTGATGCACAGGGGCAAGTGGAGACGACCGGTGATATTGATCGCAAAGTTGTCTGTCTTCGTCCCATGCGAAAGGGGTTGCCAGAGATCAGTGCCGAGAGTGTGGGTGAGCAGGTAAGAGTTCACTTGTATGGCCATGGTGGCAGTGGCTGGACGCTGCTCTGGGGCAGTATAGAGAAGGCAATGGCCCTGTTTGAGGAGAAGGCAAGAGAGCACAAATTCAACGATCAGGTTTCCATTACGATCATAGGTGCGGGTTGTATGGGAAAAGCCGTCGCTCTATCGCTCTTCCACGCAGGCTACCGGAACATTCGTATTGTGGCTGAACAAGACAACCGTATTGCTTCTCTGAACTCAACGGGCTACCTGGCCATGGTCTCTCTGGCAACAGAAAGTGAGACAGAGAAACAGGAGGCTGAACAGCTGGCTATTGAGACGCTTAAGGGGTACCAGAGCGTAGACAGAGGAACCCATCCGATCGTCAATGAAGGAGTTCATCTCATTGATGTTTACAGTGGCCTGGGCAAAGAAGGAGAAGAGGGCCCACTGGAAACCTACACCGGTATTGAGCCCTTTGCTGAGGCTGGATTGTTACCCAAGCCTCAGCAAGGTGTGGTTGAGTTTTCCACAGGTGTGAGTTACCCGATGCAAAAATTCCAGACTTACTTTATGGATACTGCGGTCATCATGGCAGCTTTTGATCATGAACTCAGAACCAGAAATATTCCTGTGATTCATGAGACAGTGGGCAGTCTGGATGATATTAAAACCTATGTTGTTTTTAACTGCTCCGGGCTGGGGGCCGCAAGTCTGAATCACGATGACAAGGTTTACCCAAACATGGGATTGTTGCTGGAGCTGGCTCATCAACCTCTGAAAAAGCTCGACTACATTATCTATACTCGCTACCAGCCGCCGGATGCACCCAAACGTTCAAGCCCTCCGGATAAGGCGGACATCTATTTTATGCCCAGAAGCGGCGGATTACTGGGAGCCACTTTTGTCGATCACAATGATGGTTCCGATAACGCTTTGAATGAAGCGTTATTCACAAGAATACTGAGAGAAAATAAGCAGTTTTTTGGTTATCCGCTTAACACCCATTGAGACGCTATATTGACAGCTGGGCAAGGCAGAACGGTTCTATGAAGAACCGTTGAAACAACGCCATCCGGACAATTCCAGGTAGAATCCGATGCTCTGTGAGCCGTCAGTTGTGGCTGTGTTGTCACCGGTGGGAACGTAGAATTTGATCCATTCACATTTCTTTTCTCCTAAGAAAATAAGTTATTCACAACTCAGGCTAATCACCGATGGTCAATGGTTGCTTTTGACTCTGCATGAGAAACGCCGGGAGTGGCGCTTCTACGGATAGATCTTTAAGTTAACAGATAAGGAAGGATCACCCACGTTTGGCTGATAACGAACAGCAGCTCCTATCCGGGGACAGGGAGGAGCAGTTGGCTGGGACCGAACAGGACCGGTACTGCCAGTACTATTGCCTGCGGCCAATGAATCCAATGCTGATGGTAGCCCCTGACACTGTTGCTGCTCACCGGTGAGGGTGTTCGCCATCGTAAATCCTGTAATTGCTCGTTCCTGAAGCCCGGTGCGGCTAGGGTATTTGCACGCAAAATAAGTGCCAGCAGCGGCTCCAGCAACAGCGCCAGTAACAAGACAGCAGGTAACAGAGGCACCAACAGCAGCGCTAGTTGAGCTGTAATAATAGTCAATTATGGGGTTGCAGTTGGACATAGCAGCACCACACACACTACCGCCAGCGGCACCGATTAAGGAACCGCCGCCAACCGGTACAACACAATTTGAAACAACGCCATCCGGACACTTACAGTTATTATCCGGTGCTATATGAACCGTTAGTTGCGGCTGTGTTGTCACTGGCGGTGAAGACGCAGTACTTGATATATTCATATTACTTCTCTCCTTAGAAAATAAGTTATTTACACCCCAGCAGCCTGTCGGACTTAAGGCTGTCCTACTGCGGTTGCAATAAATTGGTC
>NZ_JAHHPQ010000604.1:0-12972 GCF_024606245.1 Endozoicomonas sp. SESOKO2 | reverse complement strand
AAGTGTCTCGGTGAAGCAAAAACCTGGGCCCAGAATATTCCGTATTTGCCGGAGGCTTTCTCTACAAAACTGACTCCCATCTCGGTGACAGCAGGGCTCATGATGTTTTTGCAATGACCTTCACTGCTCATCCAGGCTTTGAGTACAGCATCGACACTGCGTTGGCCTGCTGCAACGTTTTCGGCAGTGGTTGACCAGAGATAACCTTGTGCTTCAACTCGTTGAGTGGGTTGACTTCCATCGGAACCGCTATGGCTCATAAAATCTCCATTTGCCATATCGGTTGCATGTCTGAAAGCAGCGGCTTCAAGAGAATAGTTCCAGCGCAAACGTCCGACTGCAGACATGACGGTATTGCCACAGACCTGCGGCTTGGAACGTATAGCATTGACAGCCATCAGCATTTGATCTGAAAAGCTTTTGACAGGTTGTTTTATACCCTTCTCAGGCGGGTGGAAGTTGGGTCCATGGGGGTTGAACCAGTGACCGTTGGACCAACGGGATCTTAAGCCGTTATCGACTTTTGAACGGATGTATTTCAAGGCCTCATGTCCTTTCTTCGGAAGCGTGTCTATAAAACTGGCCCATTCCGGAGGCATATCTTCAGACTTTCCCATTCCCATGCCATCGAGTCGGGCCATCAACGGCAAGTTGGGAGCAATAATTTCTTTTTGAAAGTCTTGTAAATAAGCTTTAACCGTTTCCCAGTTCTGATAGATGGCACCGGACACGAAACCGACAGGAATGCTCTTGAGAGCGCTGACTGCAAAGCTTTTTAAAGAACGGATCGTGGCACTCTTGCGGTACTCCCTGGCGGCTTCGCTTCTTAACTGTTTGACTTCTTCATTCAGTCTTTTTTTAGCAGCTGCTCTTTCTCTGGCCGCTTTCTTTTCAAGCTCTTTGCTTCCCCAACTGAGTTGGGTGTGCGGATTCTGGTCATTTTTGACTCCAAATTGGAGCGCTGAGAAAAAGTAAGGTGGTATATCACCGCTGCTGACAGCGAAGAGATCAAGTGCCCTGGCAGGTCGGTTTATCATTGAATTCAGCGAGTCTTCAGGAAGAGCTTCCCCGGATGTCTGATGGGCTTGCAGATTGAAGACAATGGGCTGCACGTGACCGGGAGCAGCATTCACTCCCGGTGTCAGGAAAAGGCTTATATCCGCTGTGATTAAGGCTGTGAACAGAGTTTCAGGCTCTTCTGACAGTGAAATAATGTTTTCTTCAACTTCATAGCTGCCATCTTCGAACCCTGTGAAGATCTGAGTTGCAATCGACCCACCCGCTAACGGTGTTATTGTCAGTATTTTTTTCTTCAGAAGAATGGCCAGTTGGGTGTTCAGGTTATTGATAGGAACACCCGGTGTAGCACCTTCAGGTGTTTCTGCGCTATGACTTTCAAGATAAATGTGCAAAGCAGCTGCATTGATTGGCTGACCCTCAGGATATTCCAGGCGTTCTGCCTGTTGTCTGAAGATTTGGCTGAGCTCCTGTTCACTGAGAACGCTCATGATGGAACGAGCCCAGCAACTTCCCTTATCTGCGCTTTTGCTGCAGCTTTCAGGCGTTCGATAATTGTGGCTGGAGAGATAACGCTTCAGCTCATCAGAATCATTCTGTGGGAAGGAGTTCACCCCGGCAGCGTGGGATAAACCTATTGCTACAGAGAACACCAGAGCAATGATTAATGGATCAATGGATCTTTGAGTTAATTGAGTGTTCATCGGCTACTGCCCGCTATTACATCGTTATACATAAGCACTCCTTGCCTTTTTTATCAGTCATGAAAACTCAGATAGTTTAAAAGCACAAAAGTTCCCTGAACTTCAAACCCACTACAAGGCTTGGAAAACCATGGTTTTTAAGAGTATTGTAGAGTGTTCATGAGGTAGCTCAGACGCTCTGTTTTTCAGCTGACTGACTACGCTTGATTCAGTGACTTCTGAAGGAAGGAACATGCGCACGCTTTACCCGGCTATAAAGCCATACTCTGTTTTCAAACTGGCTGTGGATGATGTTCATCATGTTTATGTGGAAGAGTGCGGGAGCCCTGATGGTATTCCTGTGCTGTTTGTCCATGGCGGGCCTGGGGTCGGCACTTCGGAAAAAGCACGGCGATTCTTTGATCCTGAGAAATATAGAATCATCCTTTTTGACCAGCGTGGCTGTGGCCGGTCGCTTCCCCATGCTGAGCTGGAAGGGAATACGACCCAGAATCTGATCACTGATATGGAGCAGATTCGGGAGCATCTGAATATTGAAAAGTGGATTTTGTTTGGTGGTTCCTGGGGCTCTACCCTTTCTCTACTCTATGCCCAAGCTCACCCCAAAAGGGTTATGGCTATGGTACTAAGAGGGATTTTCCTGTCCCGACAGAAGGACTTTGACTGGCTTTACACTGAGAACGGGGCCGGCAGAGTGTTTCCGGATCACTGGCAGCATTTTGCAGAAATCATTCCGGAAAGTGAGCGAGGTAATATGCTGGAAGCTTATTACCGTCGCTTGACCGGTGATGATGAGCTGGCACAAATGAATGCTGCCAAACACTGGGCATTGTGGGAAGGACGTATCAGCACATTGAAACCCTGTCCCGATGTTGAAGAGTTTTGCAGTGAGCCTCACAACGCAAAGGCCATTTCCCGGCTTGAAGCCCATTATTTTATAAATGATAGCTTTATTGAAGCCCACCAGATTATCCGGGACATGAAATACATCGACCAGATTCCAGGTATTATTGTGCACGGTCGATACGATATGATCTGTCCTCTGGACAATGCACAGGTATTGGCTGAACACTGGACAGAAGCCGAGCTTCAGGTGATCAGAGAGGCGGGTCATTCATCCTCCGAACCAGGGATTGTGGACGCACTGGTGATTGCAACGGACAAGTTGGCTGTTAAGTTCGGATAATCCTGAATTCGATCAATTGATGTTCTTCTTAGCCCTGGCTGTGAGAGCTGGGGCGACTCTTCACTTCCAGAGTAGGATAACCCATGCGCGGATTAATCCAGCGAGTTCAGTTTGCTCATGTCAAGGTGAACGGTGAAACCGTAGGCGAGATCGAAGCAGGTCTTTTGCTCTTTCTGGGCGTAGAAAAAGACGATGATCAGGCAAAAGCGGATAAGTTGCTGGACAAAGTACTCAAATATCGGGTTTTCAGCGATCACGGCGGAAAAATGAATCTGGGTTTGAAAGACACCGCTGGTGGGTTGCTGGTGGTCTCTCAGTTCACGCTTGTCGCCGACACACGCAAAGGACTCCGTCCCGGCTTCAGTTCCGGGGCTTCTCCTGAGCATGGTGAGAAATTGTATGACTATTTTGTGGAGCGTGCCCGCTCCCTTCATCACGATGTGGCAACGGGTCGTTTTGGTGCCGACATGAAAGTCTCCCTGTTGAATGACGGACCTGTTACTTTCAATCTCGAAGTCTGATGTTTGTCATTCACTGCATTTCCAGATAGTCAGTGATATCCTCCATCAGATGGAATAATTACTCTTTGGCGAAGGCTCTCCAAATGCTGAGATTCATCATATGAGGGTGGAGCATTCGTTCTGTCTTCATCCCGGGGGATCCTTGAACTCAGTTCAGCGGCTCGCTGTGGCTGAATAGTAACTGCTTTTTCAAGATCTCGTAATCGCTGACATTCTCTAATAAAGGCTGCCTCGGCCAGATAACCTGCCTGACCGCCGAGAATGCACCCGGCTGTCGCACCACCCACAAGCCCTACAGGGCCAAGTGCTATTTGTTGCCCGGCAGCCAAACCGCAAGCGATACCGCCACACATACCGATATTCCTCATTAGTAAGCCCGGACCACGCTTTATTTCTACAGGAAGATGACGTCTCCAATTACGGGCATCCCAGAGGAAGTTTTCGTAGAGTGATTTTTTTACGGTCAGCCCCAGAAACTTGCCAAGATTTGAATCCGTGCTGGATTCTGTTTGTGTGCCCCGATCAATTGTTTGATGACTGGGCGCTTGAGTGTTTACATTCATACTAAAGTACCTCTTGTTTCTAAATTATGAATCGTTCAAATCAATTTACCCTCACAGAGAATAAGTTTTACCGACACTTGCGATGATATATTTCACAAAGTATTCAGCGAATATTGGTAGTGTCACGTAACCTGACAGTGGAATTAAGCTGATTTATCTGATCCCTGTGACTTTGGACAGTGCCACTACGAACTAGTTCCAGTAGTAGTATTTTCAGACTCTAATCATTTATCATTTCTAAACAGTCCGCTTTACAACCCGCCTGCAAGGTATCTGGTTTGCTGCGATTTTGCCTCGCCTCTGTGTTTTAAGGGCAGGCTGTGGGGCCCTCCGTCTCTGTCAGGATAACTGTCACTGCCAATGAAGGAGCGTTGCCAAAGCCCGTTTTATCATCAAGACTCAAGTGCATCAGGTCCAGCTATCTGGACTTTTTCACTGAAAAAGGTGGAGAAATGGCACGTAAATTGTTTTTCTGGATTGCCATTGGCGGAACGCTGATCACATTGATTCTGTCGTTTTTCTGGCCCGGTATATTGTGGCTGTTTGTTTTTCTGGTACCTTACATTCTGGTTGGGGTTTTCGATCTGACCTGTACCCATCATAACGTTTTGAAAAATTATCCTGTGATTGGCCATATGCGCTACGCGCTGGAATTTATCAGTCCCGAGATCCATCAGTACTTTATCGAGTCAAATCAGAGCGGCAAACCTTTTAATCGTGAAATTCGAAACATGGTGTACTCAAGGGCCAAGGGAGTGTCTGATACCCAACCTTTTGGCACCCAGTTTGAGCTGACCGACTGCGGCTATCATCGAGCCAATCACTCCCTGAAACCCAAAGAGGTGGATGCCATCCATGGAAAAATACTGGTTGGTGAATATTCCTGTTCGCAGCCTTATCTGGCGTCAAGGCTGAATATTTCTGGCATGAGTTTTGGTGCCTTGAGTGCCAATGCTATCAGGGCGATGAATGCCGGGGCTTGCAGGGGAGGCTTTGCTCACAACACCGGGGAAGGAGGGTTAAGTCGACATCATCTGGCAGAAGGTGGAGATCTGATCTGGCAGATCGGTACAGGCTACTTTGGTTGTCGCACAAAAGAAGGTGGTTTCGACAAAAAAATATTTACTGAAAAAGTGAAGCATGGAGCCGTGAAGATGGTTGAAATAAAATTATCCCAGGGAGCCAAACCTTCTCATGGGGGCGTTCTGCCCGCCGTCAAAGTGTCGAAAGAAATTGCTGAAGCCAGGGGCGTCCCTGAAGGCGTGACGGTCATCTCTCCTCCTGCTCATTCGGCTTTTTCAACGCCCAGAGAGCTGATTTTGTTTATTGACCATCTCAGAGAGATTGCGAATAAGCCTGTGGGCTTTAAGCTCTGTCTGGGCAACAGAGTGGAATTTATGGGCATCTGTAAAGCCATGCTGGAAACCGGTTTGGCTCCGGACTTTATTACGGTCGATGGATCAGAAGGAGGGACAGGGGCCGCTCCGGTGGAGTATACGGATCGTTTGGGAATGCCAGTGAATGAAGCTCTGGTGTTTGTGAACAACTGTCTCGTAGGCGCAGGCCTGAGAGAGAAAGTAAAAATCATTGCCAGCGGCAAGGTCGCGTCGGGTTTTGACATGGTGACAAAGATCGCTCTGGGTGCCGATCTGTGTAATTCGGCCAGAGCCATGATGTTTGCTGTGGGATGTATTCAGGCATTGAAGTGCAACACTAATCAATGTCCAACGGGGGTGACCACTCAGGACCCGATCAGAGGCAAAGCCATCAATATCGCTGACAAACAGGTCAGGGTGGCCAATTATCACCGTGTGACGGTGGCCAGTTTTCTGGATATTGTTGGTGCGATGGGGCTGGAAAGCCCTGATCAGCTGAATGCGAGTCATATCTTCCGCCGTCTGGCAGATCAGACAGAGGCTTCTTACGCAACCATCTACCCTGTTTTGGAAACAGGTTTTTTGTTGAAATGTGATGATATTCCCGGGTACAGCGACCACTGGGCTCAGGCCTCGGCTGATGAGTTTTTGCCAGAGCAGCAGATATGAATGCCGACATTAACGTCGGCATTTTTTTCCGGGTTAAACAGGGTTACATCTGCTCAACGGTCTCAATGCCGAGCAGGTCAAGGCCTGTCTTGAGGATATGGGCAGTCAGGGCACAGAGTTGCAAGCGACTGTTTTTAACGGGTTCGTTGACCCCTTCTTTGTTAACCGGGCAGTTTTCATAAAAGCTCATGAATGCACCAGACAGATCATAAAGGTAGCTGCACAGTACGTGAGGGGTTCCTTCACGAGCCGCTTGCTCAATGGTTTCACTGAAGCGGTTAAGCTTCAGAGCCAGATCTCTCTCAGAAGGCTCTTCAACCAGAATATCACCGGTGAGGTCCGATTCAGCTACTCCGGCCCTGCGGAAAATGCTCTTAATACGGGTGTAAGCGTAGAGCAGGTAAGGCGCGGTGTTGCCCTCGAAAGCCAGCATGGTGTCCCAGTCGAAAACATAATCGCTGGTGCGGTTTTTGGACAGGTCAGCGTATTTTACCGAGCCCATGGCAACGGCTTTGATGACTTTAAACTTTTGTTCTTCGCTGAGATCAGAGGCTTTGCTGGCAATCAGTCTGGCTGCACGCTCTTCCGCTTCGTCCAGCAGATCCACCAGTTTGATGGTAGTACCGGCACGAGTTTTGAACGGTTTGCCATCCTTACCCAGCATCATACCGAAGGCATGATGTTCGGTGCGGGTGTCTTCATTAACGAAGCCTGCTTTGCGGGCAATGGTGAAGATCTGCTCAAAGTGCTGTCCCTGGCGAGCATCAACATAGTAAAGAACACGGTCAGCATTTAAGGTGTGGGTTCGATGACGCAGTGCTGCCAGATCGGTTGTGGAATAGAGGAAGCCGCCGCCAGACTTTTCGACGATGACACCCATTGGGTCACCGTCTTTATTCTTGAATTCATCCAGAAAGACCACTTTGGCACCCTGGTCTTCACTTAACAGATCTTTGCTGGCCAGTTCATTAATAATGGCAGGCAGGCTGTCATTGTACGCGCTTTCACCCATGACGTCAGACGGTGTCAGGGAAACATTCAGTCGTTCATAGACTTCCTGGTTGTGAGACAGCGTGATATCAACCAGTTTTTTCCAGAGTTTCAAACAGTGTTCATTGCCAGACTGTAATGCGACTACGTACTCACGGGCTTTTGTGGCAAACGCTTCGTCATCATCAAAACGTTTTTTGGCTGCCTTGTAGAAGGCTTCCAAATTTGAGAGCTCCATAGCCTGAGCTTCCTGGCTATCGTGCTCCAGCTCTTCGAGGTGAGCAATCAGCATACCGAACTGAGTACCCCAGTCTCCCAGGTGATTCTGGCGAATGACTTTGTGGCCCAGAAATTCCAGAGTACGAGCGGTGGCATCACCAATGATGGTAGAGCGAATGTGGCCAATGTGCATTTCTTTGGCAACATTAGGCGCAGAGTAGTCGACAATTACGGTTTCCGGACTGTCGACAGTGTTTACTCCGGAACGATCGTCTTTTACTGATTCTTCCAGTCCGGCAGCGAGCCACTGTGGATCGAGGTAGATATTGATGAAGCCGGGTCCGGCAATTTCAGTTTTTTCAGCAATACCTTTCAGGTCCAGATTGTCTTCCACTTTCTGAGCCAGGTCTCGAGGCTTGAGTCCCATTTTCTTTGCTGCTGACATCACTGCATTGCACTGATAGTCACCGAAGTTGGCCCGTGCGCTTTGGCGAACCATGGGAGGAGTATCTTCCGGGGCTCCGGCGGCGATCAATGCTTTGATGACTCTGTCTTCAAGCAGTTTAAGAATATTCATGGAAAAAAAGTCCTTGGTCTGAAACTTGTTTGCGATGATTTTTTTCGCTCAAGGCTGCTCATCGGGAAAAATACTTTGCACTGTCTGTGTTTCATTGTTGATTCTGGCCAGTGGCAGCCCTGTTCTGCAAAAAAGCAGGGTGTCGAAAGTGATGGTGACTGAAAAGCAACCTTTCAGCCTTGGCATCGTCGCAAGGTGAGTGTCAGGCAGCTTATGGGCTTGCCGCGGTCAGGTGCTGACTGAAGCCGTTCATGACTCACCGTGTGAGAGGAAGATGGAGTGGCTGATGAGAGTGATTTCATAGCCGGAAATGATAGCGAATAAAGTCGCTTTGAGACAATAGCCAGTCTCCGGCAATCGTGATAACAGGGCAAGTCGAGTGCTGTCACTCAGTGTTAGCAATCAATGGATTATGCCCCCGTAATTCATAAACGAACATTTTCTTATCACGACATGCGACTATCGCATAGTGGCCACTGTAGCTGATGAACTGGATTGGGGCACCGTGGGAAATGATCGCTTTTTGGACCCATTCTCCATCCGTTTGCTGACCATGGATTATTAACGTCTCTACAGCGATGGTCAATACGTGGCGGCTATCAGGGCTGAATATGGCTGTGACAACATTTTTACCATGGAAAATGACAGCCGTTTTGTGCCACAACCCAAGCTTCAGACCATGGATCATCGCAGTGCCATCTGAACTGGTGGTTACCACATGGCGGCCATCGTGGCTAAAGTTGGCCGACGTGACCTTGCCCTTATGGCGAATGGTGGCTTCAATCACCCATGATCCATTATCGTCCTGGTACAGGATTTTTACCTTGCCATCTTCACTGGCGGTTAACACATAACGTTCATCGGGGCTGAAGGCAGCTGATATGATTTGGTCGTCATGGGAAATGGTAATTTCATGCTCCCACGATCCATCGTCTTCCTCACCATAGATGGTTACCGCGCGCCCGCTGGTGATTAGCAGACGGTGACTAGTGCGACTGATGATGGCTGATTTGACCCGATTATCATTGAACGCAAGCTCTTTTTCTTGCCACAGCCCATTATCCAACAGACCGTGAAGTCTTAATTTTTGATCTTCGCTGATGGTCACCACATGACGGTTATCGAAGCTGAAGAAGGCTTTCAGAACCGGACTATCAACAGTAATGATCGTTTCTGGTTCCCATGAGCCATTCTTCAGACCATAGATTTTCGCTGTGTTATCGTAACAGGCAATGACCAGATGTTGGCCATCGTAGCTAAATTGCGCTGATTCGATGCAATTATCCAAAGATATAAGCTCTTTTTCTTCCCATAATCCATCGTCCTTCAGAGTCAGGATTTTCGCCGTTCCATCCCAACTGGCCGTCACCAGATATTGGTTATTGGGGCTGAAGGCGATTGATTTGATCGGATTTAAGTGGCTAATGGTGACTTCTTCTTGCCAGGATCCGTCGTCCTTCTCACGACAGATTTTCCCCGTAAAGTCGTAGGAAATGGTCACCAGACGGTGTTCATCTTTACTGAAGCGGACTTCTTCGACCCAACGATTATGGGAAATTATGGTTTTTTCTACCCAGCTGAATTCAGACTGTGATTCATCGAACTGGCGGGCATAAATTCTTGCCTTTTTATCCATACCGGCAACCGCTATATAGAGACCATTGAGGATGGTTCTGACAGACATGATATCGTGATCATAGACAATGGTGGCTTTTGTACCGACTTCAAATTGTTCACATTTAGACATCAATCTGGTTTGGGTGAAGTAGAATAAAGCAGGAAAATAAGTTTTCTCCCGGTGTTCCATGAGTGACTTAATTAGCTGTTTATCATTCGTAAATAGCTGCAACCATTGAGTGAGTTGTTTCACTTCTTCTGTAGGAAGAGCCCTCTTAAGTCGATCTTGGTGTGGTGAAGTAAATCGGCGATACCACACCTTTGCAAGCGCATGGTTATCTTCAATGGTCTGGTGAAAGTGAGTACATACCTGCTGTAAACGGGCAACATCCCTAAGCGTTAAAAAGCCAATAATTTGCTCTTGTATTTCGATGGGCAAACAGATTAACAAGGATTCTTGGCTGTCAGGTACCGAGACAGTTCTACCCCAACCACTACCGGTTGGTGTTTCTAATTGAACTTGATTGGCAGTTACTGAGAGTAAGCATTCATTGTTGGAGATGCTCGCTATTTTAGGCATATCAGGCTTCACCTGAGTTATTCATTGTCTATTTCCCTGAGACTGACCTGGCTGTTTTCCAGATGAATCCTGCCGGTAAAAAATCCATCGTAGTTATTCTGGGCGGCATTGTGGTCGACGATCAGCAGCAGACTGTCGGGCAAGTATTTTTTAAGCATCCTCTGTGCCTGTTGCACTGAAATCTGGTCCATCCCGGCGAAAATTTCATCCAGTATGGCCACTTCAGGACGCCGGTTAATCACCGAGAGGAGTGCCAGTTTTTTAATCTGGCCGCCACTGAGCTGATCTTTCCAGTTACGTTCGTCGTGAAGCTGTTCTTTCAGAAGGTGCCACTGATCTTCGGAGTAGAAATCGATCTCCTTTAACAGGTTGATCAGTTCCTGATCGGTGAGGTCGGTTCTGTGCTTTGGGTTTCGCAGAGCAGGATGCGGGTCGTCCGGGTCACCTTCCAATCGTAACGTGACCAGTTCTCTCAGGGTTATGTTGGGTGGAATGTAGGTCAGCTGTTCGGCGTGGAAGACTTCAGGCAACTCGCCATTGGCAGTGGTGTAAGTGACATTGCCCGTCGCCCATATACCATTGCCGACTTCTCTTCTGATCTTTGAAAGCAGGCTGCTCTTGCCACTGCCGGAAACACCGGAAACCGCAAAATAGCCCTTGGGAAGGGTTAATGCCTGGTCGGTCATCAGTACACCTTCAGGATGCCCCATGGAGAAAGCTTCCAGACGGATGGCTACCTCATCCCCTTTTTGAGCCCGATAGTCAGGCTGTTGCCACAGTTCCCTGGGGGAGCGTTTTATTTCCGCTCCCAGTGAGTGAATACTGTCTACCGCTTTATTGAAGCTAAGCAGGGTATCGACGTTGTCAGCGTGCCATGATAAGGCACTGGAAACACTGTCAGTGGCGAAAAGAAGTGCCTGATAATCACCGTATACCACTTCTCCAGTACTCATCTTCCTGGCAATGAGAAGGCTTTTGGCAACGAAGTCGATAAGGCTTTTTACAGTGCCCCAGCTACCTGAAATCAGTCCTGCTTTAGACTGGCTGGCTTCTGTCTCCCGAACTGCCTGCAGCAGCTCGGCATACTTTTCGACCATAAAATCTTTTTTTGCACCGCTGCCGATGGTTCGGGCATTGGTGGTGAAGTCTTTTTTCAACACGTCGAGTTCAGTGCTCAGAAAATCCCTGTTGATCTCCAGATCCAGGGCTCCCCTGTTAAGCGACATGGTTATGGATTCAGTCGTTTTGCTATAGATATCCATGAACACCAGCATATCGGCAGCGCCACTTTTGACAATAAAGGAGAGGTCGTAAAAACCACCGATATAAGCGCGGGCCAGCGAACGCTCCAGTATGCTGCCGGCAGTCACAACGTTGTGGATACTGGTATCCATTGTGGCAATCAGGGTATCAAGCGTTTTATTCAGATTCATTCTGATAAAGTTCTGGTCATCGAAAAAGAGACGCTCCAGTTCATCCTGTGCAGATTGCTTCATTAGAAGTCTGTAGTAGCTTTCTATGACCGAATCCATCAACCAGTGTCCCAGGTAAGGCAGGCAGAAGTAGACCATTGACCGCCCGGCCCCAATATGAGCGGATAGAGCCTCCTCAGGTTTTATGCCGAGCCTTGGATTAAAGTTTGCCAGACCTGCGTGAAGAGACTGGGCCCGGGAGGCGCGCATCTTGGCCAGTCTGGAACTCATCAGCTGAGAGCCGACTATGGCAAGAGCCTGCATGTGTGAGAGTCTCTGGATCGTCCGGCTATCCATAATCTCATTCAGGGTCTGATCCATTTCAGAAATGGTTTCCAGGTTGGTTTTGTCATGACTCCGACTTGAGGGTTTCAGAGTGATACACAAATAAGACAAGGAGTGATCGTCTTCTGAAAGTGAGGTAAACAGGCAGGTTCCACTCCAGACAGTGCCCACAGTTTCAATCAAATAGGGAACATTGAGTTGAGACACCGCAGAACGGTATGAGCTGCCAATCAGTGGCAGACGGCTCAGACCCGATGAAAAAAATGGTGTCATTATTTTTAGCTGGGTGACAGCGGACAATGTTGTAGACAGGGGTTCGGTGTCGGTGAGATTACAAGCAGCCATCACTTCATCGGCTACACCGATAACAGCCCCCGCAGCGGCTCCCGGCATTCCTATCAGAATGGCGGCGTTAAAGGCCCCTTTTGCAGGTGCGCTGATGTACTTTTCCAGGAAGTTCAACTGGCCCGTAGCAACCATTGCGCCACCAACAAAACCACACAGGTAATTGAGAGAGCCGGGCATGGGAGTATTGCTCATGGTAGCCGCTCCCATGACACCGGCACTCATATAATAAGGGGCAGATGTTTTGAAGTGATTGTAGAGTACGTCCAGACTGGATAGGGCGACACCGGAAATAACACCTGCACTCACGGTGTAAGGCGTTTGATCAGGCGAATTGCTCGCAGCGATACCGCCTGCAACACCGCTTATGAGAGGCATCACCAGCCACTGAGAGTGATGCAACATCTGATGAGGCTGGTGAGACACCAGATCAGGGTAAGAGGGTTGTACTGATTCTGAAGAGAAAGCTACTTCATTCATCAATAATAGAATGAATATCAGGTTAAAAAATCGCACTCTAAACTCCATTTACTTCTTTGTTCTGCTTTATGAGTCACTTCAATATGCTTTATGAGTCACATCTGAGGACTGGATCTGAAAGTATTGGAGTAAAGGGAGCCAGAAAAGTTCCTGCCTTTTACAATATGAAATGAGTGTTATGAGGTTGGAGATTTAGTGCATTTTTGTTGGATGAGAATCATCAGGCAGGTGTGCATGATCTTATTGATTGAGCCTGAAGAATATCTTCAGGTTCGACTATTAGGTGAGAATAACTCAAATCACTTGCTGTACCTACCTTACCAAATTGAGCGGAAAGCCCCGTACTTCTAGTTCGGGGATGGATAGCTCGC